>JBGTDH010000183.1:0-4436 GCA_041748435.1 Pirellulales bacterium | reverse complement strand
GTGAGCCTCAGTCCGTTGGATGCCGACGGCATTGCAGCCAGCGTGCGACGCACCGGGCGGCTGCTGGTTGTTGATTCTGCCTGGACTTTCTGCGGCGCCAGTGCCGAGATCATTACCGCCGTGGCCGAGCGTCTGGACGGCCCCTTCCGTTTTCGCCGCCTGGGTTTTGCTCCCACGGTGTGTCCCACCAGCAAGCCGCTGGAGCACCTGTTCTATCCAACAGCCCAATCGATTGCTTCGGCGGCGTTCGACCTGGTCGACGCTTCGGGATTATCATGGCGGCCGGAGCAAGTCGAAGCCCCCGAGGTTCTGGAATTCAAAGGACCCTTCTAATGCTTGCCGTTACTCCGATGTCCCAACTTAATTGGCCCTTGATGCGGGAAAACATTACCCGCGAAGACACCGAGGCCGTGCGGGCCTTTCTGGGCGGCGCGGAGCTTCCTATCCTCACGCAATCCGCCCAGGTGGCGGCGCTGGAGCGCGAGTGGTCGCAATGGCTTGGGGTGAAACACAGCGTGCTGGTGAACTCCGGCTCGGCGGCCAATCTGCTCACGTTGGCGGCGCTGCGCTGGGCCGAAGGGCCGGGCGAAGTGATCGTTCCGCCGCTCACGTGGGTCTCCGATATCGCCGCCGTGCTGCAGAACGGCTTTGAGCCGGTGTTTGTCGATATTGATCCCCACACGCTGGGCATGGACCACCGGCAGGTGTTGGAGAAGCTGACCTCGCGCACGCGGGCGGTCTTTGTCACGCACGTGCTGGGGTACAACTCGCTCTCTCCCGCGTTTGTGTCCGAACTTCATGCGCGCGGAGTGACGCTGATTGAAGACGTGTGCGAATCGCACGGGGCCACCATGCAAGGGCGGAAGCTCGGAACCTTCGGCCTGATGTCGAACTTTTCCTTCTACTTCGCGCATCACATGAGCACGATCGAAGGAGGCATGATCTCGACCGACAACGACGATTACTACCAGCGGCTTCGGATGCTGCGCTCCCACGGCATGGTGCGCGAGGCCAGCGATCCCGGCTTGCGGGAAAGTTTTGCCGAGCTGTGCCCCGACCTGAACCCCGATTTCATCTTCGCCTGGCCGGCCTACAACTGCCGCAGCACGGAGATCAACGCCGTGATCGGCCGCAGTCAACTCCGTCGATTGGACGAAAACAACGCGCTGCGGCGTCGCCACCTCGAATTGTTCCTGAGCCTGCTCGACTCGCGGCGCTACATCACGGAGTTCGCCTGTGAGGGAAGCTGCAACTATGCCTTTACCCTTCTGCTGCGCGAACCCAACACGGCGCTGCGGGATAATGTGATGCGGGTGCTGCGCGAGCACGGCGTGGAGTTTCGTCGCGGCATGTCCGGAGGCGGCAACCAACTGCGGCAGCCCTATCTGCGCCAGCACCTGGGCGCCCTCAACCTGGCCGATTTTCCGCACGTCGAGCACGTTCACTTCTACGGGTTCTACATCGGCAACTACCCCTCGCTGGCCGAGGATGACATTCGGCGTCTATGCGAGTTGCTGAATACCGTTGAGGAATCGGGATCGCGATAGCAAAGCTCGCAGCCGATAGCGAACATCTGCTGCCGATTCTGCTAGCGTGGGCCCCGCATCGCAGCTCCTCAATCTGGCGTTGGAGTTGAGGTGCAATTTCGCTAGTTTCTATACCGCTACGATTTCCGTTGCCTGAAGCGCCTGCAATATGAACCGGCCCTTGCCTGAAGTTTTCTTCACCACGCTGCCCCGCTGGACGGAAGAGCCCGCCGTGTGCTCGACGGATCGCCTCGGCGGCTGGCGAGCGCGCGGCACGGCGCCCCGCATCTCCGTAGTGTTTTCCTTCTGGAACGAGGAAGACGTGCTGCCGGAGTTGCTCCGCCGCACGCGGGCCGTCTTCGCCGCACTCTTGCAGTCGGGAGAGATTGCCGAGTACGAGCTGATTTTCGTCAACGACGCCTCGACCGATGGCTCCGAGGCGCTGCTGCGGCGCGAAGCCCGTCCCGGCGACATTCGGCTGATCAATATGTCCCGCAACTTTGGCGTTTCTCCCTGTGTGCTGGCCGGCATGCAGCACGCCAGCGGAGACGCGGTGATTTATTTGGATGCTGATCTGCAGGACCCCCCCGAGCTGATTCCCGAGTTGATCCGCACGTGGCAGGCCGATCCCGAGGTGGATGTGGTTCACACGGTGCGGCACACGCGGCTGGGGGAATCGCGCGTTAAAAAGGTGCTCACCAAGATCGGCTACGCCACGCTGCGGGCTGTTTCCAGCATCGATCTGCCGACCGAAGCGGGCGATTACAAGCTGCTTTCACGCCGCGCCGTCGACCAGGTGGTGCAGTATCGGGAGAAGCGGCCCTTTATGCGCGGCCTGGTCTGCTCGATCGGTTTCAAGCAGCAGCGCGTCTATTATGAACGCCAGCCGCGGGCATCCGGCGAAACCAAGTTTCCCGTGCTGGGGCTGAAGGTCATCCGCAACTTTCTCGATTCGGCCGTGATCTCCTTTTCCGATGTCCCGCTGAAGCTGGCCGGCAACGCGGGACTGCTGTGCACCATGCTGGGCTGCTTGTGGATCGCAGCGCTGGTAACCCTGTGGAGCCTGGGAGGCGCCGTTCCCGGCTGGTCGGCGGCCCTTGCCGGCGTGGTGTTCATGGGAGGCCTACAACTGCTAAGCGTGGGCATCCTCGGCAGTTACGTCAGCAGCATTTATTTGGAAACCAAGGGGCGGCCCAATTTCATCGTTCGCGATACCGCAGGCTGGGAATAGCTCGATCCCTCGGACGCCAGGCATGGAAGCCAAACACCGCATCTGGGAAGACTCCGTCGCCACCGGCCACTACACCTTGGCCGATCGCGACGTGATGTACGTCGTTCTGTTAAGCGGCCTGATGGGGCTGTTCCTCGGCATCGCCACCGGGTGGCAAGTAGCCGTCGAGAGCGCTCAGGTCGTGGCGGGCATCGTGCAGTATCCGCACGACAACCCGTTTGCCATGTACCACCTCAAAACCTGGACGCTGCTGCATCAGATCCCGGCGGCGATGCTGTGGCTGGGCGTGCCGGAACGCTTCGTGGCGCTGAGCATCGGTGGCCTGACGGGCATGGTTTCGTTCATTGGCCTCGCGCTGTGCGCCTATGCTTGCGGGGCGAATCGATGTCTGGCCAGCTTCCTGCCCGTGCTGCTGCTGGGGACGAGCGTGTACGGGGAGATCAGCAGCGTCTATCCGGTGCGTATTCTCTCGAACGCCCCCTGGGTCTTGTACGGCTGCTTTGGCACGTCGCTGGTGCTTCTCATCTGGTCGCTGCTGGGCGTCGGCGCCAAACGCACAGCCGCCCTGCTGATGGGTCTGGCCCCGGCCATTCATCCCACAATGGGTGCCTGGAGCCTGGGCCTGGGGCTGGTCGCCTTCCTGTGGAATGGGCGTTGGGCCCGCGACGAGTGGCGTGATGCGGTTCGCTACTTGGGCCTCGGACTGGGTGCGACGTTTGCCAGCCTGGCGATCCATCTGTATCTCTCGCGCGATGTCCCGAACATTCCGGGGGCAGACAAAGCCGCGTACATTGCCGCCTTTGCCGCCAATTGGGACTCGCATCGCCGCCCGTTCCCGATGGATCATTTGGTGATGCTCTGGGCCGCGCTGGCAGTGGTGGCGATCGGCCTCTGGCTGCGGTTCTTTTCCGATCGCGTGCCGCAAACTTCGCAGTTCTTGCTGCGAGCGTTGTTTCTCAGCGCGATCGCTTCGATTGGCCTGTGCGTCAGCACGCTGTGGCAGGAGCATCTTCCCACGATCCTGCTGATGGCCATGCCGGGGCGGTTCATCAACGTGGTAGGCCTGGCCTTTCCCGCGGTGTGCCTGGGTCTGATGTATCGCAACCGTCCGCGGCTGCTCGGTCATTTGATGCTGGCCGGCTTCGTGCTGCATCTCACCTTGGCCGTGCAGCGCGCCGAGCTCGGCTGGATCTATGTGCCGATGCCAGGGCTAATCTTCATGGCCTGCACGTTTTCGCTGCTGTCACAGACTCCTTGGTTGTGCCTGTTGAGCGTGCGGGCGACGCCCCAACTGATTCGCGTGCTCTCGCATCTGGCCCCGCTGTGCCTGGCAGCCTTGGCTACGTTTGTAGGTTTGCACGATCAGGACATCGGCCTGTTTCTGTGGGCCATGCTCGCCGGCACGCTCCTGCTGCGACTGTTTCCGGCGCCGGAAACCGGGACATGGATTAGCGTGAGCGTGGAGCTCTTTCTGCAGTCCTGCCTGTGGGCCGCCGCGCTGATCATGCTCGGTCCCGCGTTCACGCTCGGTTTGAGTGTGGCCTTGGCGGCCTGGGCCATGCACGAGCGGCCTGAAATTGCGCAGTCGCTGCTGGGTCGCCTCCGCCTGGCGGAGCATCGCCGCTCGTTGACCGCTTCGCTGGCGGTCTGCGGCGCCGTGGCCATCGTCGGCATGCTGG
>JBGTDH010000182.1:0-6799 GCA_041748435.1 Pirellulales bacterium | reverse complement strand
GTGGCCAGACCCACCTGCTGGCCAAGCTCGTACAAGGCGCCGGCCAGCGAGGCCGCGGTCGTCACGGCCAGTTCGCTCACATACGGTTCGTCGCGCTCGGCGTACTCGGATCGATGAAAGGCCAGCAGCATGGTCGATCCGGCGATGCTCGAGGGCTCGTAGGTCTTGCTGTGCAGCACGCCCGTGCGCGCCGTGGCCCGCCAATGCACGCGGTTGAGGGCGTCTCCCGGCTGATAGAGCCGCACGCCGGTGATGCGGGTCGGATCTTCGAACAACCGGTGCGAGAGGCGAATCTCCCCGATCGGACGCCGCGACGCCAGATCGTAGCCGAGGATCGGAATGACCTTGGGATACACCAGCACGAACTGCGGATCGGCCGCGACTCGATAGCGGCGGTGTAGGCCGAACAGATCGCCGCTCTCCAAGACCAGCGGGCCGATCTGGTAGTAACCTCGCATCTGAAAATGAAGCTGATAGTTAATGGTCTTGCGACCCTGGCCCAGCAGCGAACCAATCAGATAGCGGCTACCGGTGATCTTCACGCGCGGCGGCCAGCGGACGAGGGCCGGCTTCGGAAACACGTCCTCCGCCAACACCCACGGAATGGGCAGGAGGCCCGAATGTCGAACGGTGACAACCACGGCCAGAGCATCACCAATCTGCGCGGTGGAGCGATTGACTTCGCGCGTGGCAGAGAGGCTCTCCGTCCAAGTGCGAGCCAGGAAGCGGCTGCTAATCATCACGGCCAGCAGCGCGTACATGGAGTACGCCAGCAGGCCCATTTGGAACACCAGTGCCACAAGCAAAATCAGAATCGCGCCGGCGTACCACTTCATTACGGTTGACTGCCGCGGGAATATTAAAAATCTTCTTTGAGGCCAAACCGGCCGTAGCGCACATTGCGGGGATTCATGGTGTGGCCCCAACTGATTTCGGTCACCGGCACGCCAAAGGCCTTGGCCATCGCCGCGCGCTCGGATGGACTGGCCAGCCAGCGGCCCATGGCAATGGCCTCGGCACGCTGCGGTGTGAGACCGCTACGCTGGGCGATGTCTTCCAGCGTTAAACCTGTTTGCTCTAAGAGGAACTCGATTGTTGTCATACAAGTTGATGTTACTTTGATCGACCCCGTGCGTCAAAATACGGCCGGGGAATTGCCGGGACTGCCAACCACCCTTGAGAACGCCAATGGACTGTTCGCTCGATGCCTTTCGCGACTTGTGGGATTTGCGGGCCGGCGTGGCGTATCTGAATCATGGCTCCTTTGGACCCGCGCCGCGGCCGGTGCGGGAGGCGTGGCTGGCATGGAATACGGCGCTGCAGGCCGAGCCGGTCGATTTCTTCAACCGCATCATGCCGGAAGCGATGGAGCAGGCAGCCGCGAAACTCGCGCACTTCGTGGGCACGCAGCACGAGAACCTGGTCTTTGTCGACAACGCCACGGCGGGCATGAACGTCGTCGCAGACAGCGTGCGGTTGTCGGCGGGCGATGAAGTGCTTCTCACCGATCACGACTACGGCGCCGTGATTCGCATTTGGCAGCGGGCCTGCGATCGAGCAGGAGCCCGGCTGGTCGTGCAGCCGGCGAGTGTGCCGATCCAAAGCCCTGCGCAACTCGTGGTGGAAGTGATGCACGGCGTCACTCCGCGAACGCGCGTGCTGGTCTTCAGCCACATCACATCTCCCACGGCGATTGTGTTTCCTGCGGAGGAGCTATGCCGCGCGGCGCGGGAGCGCGGGCTGATGGTCTGCATCGATGGTCCGCACGCCCTGGCGGTGCGGGAGCTGGCGCTCGATCGCTTGGAGTGCGATTATTATCTGGCAAGCTGCCATAAGTGGTTGTGCGCTCCCTTCGGCTCCGGGTTCCTGTACGTGCATCCCCGGCATCAGTCGGGAGTGCAACCCGCGGTGCTGAGTTGGGGCCGGCATCCGCCTTGGAAGCAGGAGCTTTCGTGGCGGGACGCGTTCACCTGGCTGGGCACGCGCGATCCGGCAGCGTGGTTGAGCGGGCCCGCGGCGATCGAGTTCCTGCAAGATCACGTGGGCTTAACCTTGTTTCGGGAGCGCACGCACGAACTGGCCCGTTATGCGCGCCAAAGAATTGAGGCGTTAACGGGACTGCCGGCACTGACGCCGGACGACGCGGCCTGGTACGGCTCGATGATCTCTCTGCCGCTGCCTCCCGGAGACGCATTGGCCCTGCATCGGGCGTTGTGGAGCGAGCAGATCGAAGTGCCGATCTTCGAATGGCAAGGGCAGCGGCTGCTTCGCGTGAGCTGCCACATCTACACGCAGCAGGCGGAGATCGATCGGCTGGTGGCGGCGCTGGCTCGATTGCTGTAGGAAAGCGGTAGGGTGGAGACTTGCATCGGGACACGCTGCGGATAAGGATAGTGCCAACTCCGTCCACGCACGAGGTCTTTATGCTTCGATTGTTCTTGCGGTTTGCCGCGGTGCTGGTGATCGCCTCGCTGACCGCGCGGGCTGATGGACCGCTGGATAACAGGGCTGACGAGGTACGGCGTATTCCCAAGGTGGGGATCGAAGTGCCTCCGGAGCAGCGCGCAGAATTGGAGCGCGGGCTGACGAAACTGCAGGCGGCCATCGACGCTCTGCGGCAAAAGAAGGATGCCGCTACGCAGGCGCTGTTGCCCGATGTGCTGATCTATCATAAGGCGGTGAATGACGCGCTCCGTTATCAGGAGTTCTTTGAAGCCAAAGAGCTGGCGACGGGACTATCGCTGCTGACCGAGGGAATGCAGCGTGCCGAGCAACTTCAGCAGGGCGATGCTCCCTGGACGCGGCAGACCGGCCTCGTGGTGCGCGGCTACACCTCGCGAATCGATGGCTCTGTGCAACCGTATGGCCTGGTGGTCCCCGCTTCGTATGCCTCGAACACTCCGCGGCGCTATCGGCTGGATCTCTGGTTTCACGGGCGAGGCGAAACGCTCAGCGAGGTGAACTTCCTGCAACAGCGTCGCTCACAGATCGGCCAGTTCGCGCCCGCCGACACCCTGGTGCTGCACCCTTACGGACGCTATTCCAATGCTTTCAAGTTCGCCGGCGAGGTGGATGTGCTGGAAGCTCTGGCTAGCGCGCAGGACCGTTACCAGGTCGATCCCGATCGCATCAGTGTGCGCGGCTTCTCGATGGGCGGCGCTGCCTGTTGGCAGTTCGCCGTGCATTACCCGGATCGTTGGTTTGCCGCCAATCCGGGCGCGGGCTTCTCCGAGACCCCCGAGTTCCTCCGGACGTTCCAACAAGAGAAACTCGATCCTCCCAGCTACGAGCGCCAACTCTGGCACATGTACGATTGCACCGATTACGCCGCGAACCTCTCGCTCTGTCCCACCGTGGCCTACAGCGGCGAGATCGACAAGCAAAAGCAAGCGGCTGACATCATGCAGCAGGCCCTGGCGCGCGAAGGAATTGATCTGGTGCATATCATTGGACCGCAGACGGCACACAAGTACCATCCGCAATCCGCGGCGAAGGTCGAAGATTTGATGACCCAACTGGCCCAGCGCGGCCGCAATCCCCTGCCGCAACACGTACACTTCTCCACTTACACGCTCAAGTACAACCGCGCCGGCTGGGTCACGATCGACTCGCTGCGCGAGCATTGGGCCGCCGCTCGCGTGGATGGCGAGATCACGCAGGGCGGGAAAGTTGTCGTCGATACCAAAAACATCATGGCTCTGACGATCGACATCCCCACGGGCCGCTACCCGCACGATCCCGCTGAGCCTTCGGCGCTGGCGATCGATGGCCAGACGATTAAAGACTTGCCCTTGCCGCGGTCGGATCGCTCCTGGAGCTGCCCGCTCTACCGCGAGGGGGACGCCTGGCGCGTGGGCCGCCGCAATGAGGCGGGTTTGCGAAAGAAGCACAACCTGCAGGGTCCCATCGACGATGCCTTCATGGAGGCGTTCGTCTTCGTGCGGCCCACGGGCAAGTGCGCCCATCCGGCCGTTGATGCCTGGGTGCAGAGCGAGATGGCGCGGGCCATCGAGCATTGGCGGCGGCACTTCCGCGGCGAGGCGCGGGTGAAGGACGATACCGCCGTGACGGAGGACGACATCGCCTCGGCCAACCTGGTGCTCTGGGGCGATGCCTCAGCCAATGCAATCATCAAGCGAGTCAATGACCGGCTGCCCGTGCGGTTCGATGGTCAGGCTGGTGGGGTGAGAGCGGGAACGCGAACTTTCGCAGCGGAGCAACACGTGCCGATTTTGGCGTATCCCAATCCATTGAACCCCGAGCGGTACGTGGTGCTCAACAGCGGCTTCACGTTCCGCGAGTACGATTATCTGAACAATGCCCGTCAGACGCCGAAGCTGCCCGACTGGGCGATCGTCGACATCCGCACGCTGCCGAACTCGCGGTGGCCAGGCAAGATTGCCGCGGCCGACTTCTTCGATGAAGCGTGGCAAGTGCGAGGCGGGAAGTAGAGCGCTTTGGGACGCCAACCTCGGTTACGTCCCATCCGCTGAGGGACCACGGCGTTTTAGTTGGCGCAACAAGGCCTCCAACGTCTCGCGAGAGATTCCCTCAATAAGTTCATCGGCGGAGAGCCCTTCTAAACGCTTCTCGGGGGTCAGCCCTTCCAGACGCTTCTCGGGGGTCAGCCCTTCCAGACGCTTTTCCGGCGGCAACTTTCGCGCGATCTCGTCCGGGTGCGTCTTGACCAGTTCGTCGATGGTCTCTCGAACCAAGTCTTCCATTGTGTAGGGCATAGGCATCCCCTCCCGTCGGTGACGCTCGTAGAGTTGACGCAGCAGGCTCGTGGTTTCGCCTGAGCGCGATTGATAATGCTCTGTTCCGTATTCTACCAGATCGGCCTGCGCACTGAACAGATGCAGCATGGCGTTGTGCTCCGCTCGCGGCAACTGATGCACCACCACGATACGCAGGCGTCCCGTGAAGTGGCTCGCTTCGTACACCCCGGGGGCCAGGGGCGTGAGCGTCATTTGTTGTGCCAGTTTCTGCGGGTATCGCACGCTCACGGCAAAGAGCCGAAAATGGTTCTCCGGCAGCAGGCTCTGCATGGAGGGGCTCACCTGCTTGCGGTAGTTGACATAGTGCCCACACAGTTCGTGGAGCGTCCAGCCATCCAGTGCCTCTTGGTACGATTTGAAAGTGATCAGGTTGTGCGGTGCGAGTTCTTCGAAGCCATCAGGAAGGCGGCAGGAGAGCGGCGCCGCATCTTTGCGGATAATCACCACGTCCAGCCACTGCTGCTTAAGCGAGAGATCCTTTTCGACTTCCACGGTGACGGGTAAACCGTGAAAGAAGTCAATCCAAGAGAGACCGAACAGCCGATGCCACGGTTGATAGTCGTCCATTCGATTGTCGCCCGCCACCTCGGCGTCGTTTCCTAATCTTTGCCCACGTGCTTCACATCGGCCCAGTACTTCTCGAAGTTGAACTCGGGGCTGTTGTCCAAGTCGTGACATTTCGCGCAGCGAGCCTCGGCCGTTTCGTAGGGCAGCCGCATTTGCTCACGCAGCTTTGTCTGCTCCTGGGGCGTTGCTTTTAGCTCACCGAGCTCGACTGCCACGTGGGCGCTGCCGGGTCCGTGACAATTCTCGCAGCCGTTGGCCGTCAGCAGCGGAGTCTTCTCGTGGCCGAGAAATCCCGACGCAAACGGGAAGAACTTCTGCGGATCCCAGCCGGTGGTGTGACAACTGAGACATTCGGGATCGAACTGCCGGGGCGGATCCAGCTTCTCGAGCGTCTCGGTGGCGTGCGCATGCGGCGTCTGGCTCCACACGGCAAATGCTTTGGTGTGGCACTCGGCACACGCCTGTGAGCCGACGAATTTGTGGCCGCTGGAGTGCTCGGCCGGCGTAAGGCTTAAGCCGTCCAAGCCGCGATCCTTAAGCTGTCCCTGATAAGCCACCAGCAGGTTATGCATCTGGCGCGCGGAAGGGAACCGCTTATCGAGCGGCACTCGCTGATAGCGCAGCGGCTGCCGGGCATCGTCGTACAGGCCGATTCCAGCGACGTACATGCCCTTGTGACCCACCTCGACCAGCCAGGTGTTCGTCCCCTCGATCGTTTCCGGCTCCAGCGGCGGTTCATCGGCCCCGCCCGCCGTGATGATGATGCGGAACTCCGGGAACTTGCGCGCCAACTCCGTGGCTTCCTTGGGCGTGCCGTGCGAAAGCAGCACCAATAGATCGGCCTGCGCCTTCATTTGCGGAACGACCACCGCCAGCGATTGCTCGGCCGGCGTGTAGGCCAGCTCGTCGTTGTTCACCTTCAACCAAGCCTTCGATCCCAGCACGGAGGTGACGCCCACTTTGTGGCCACCGCTTTCGATGATGCGGAATTTAGGGACCGCATCTTCAAAGCCCACGATGCCCACGTTAGCGCTCACAAAGCCGTTCTCATCGTTGGCGGCATCGGCGATCAGCTCTCCCACCGGCAGCCGCTGATCGTCCGGACCGTATCCGACGGCGCGATAGCCCATCGCCTTGAGGCCTTCGATCGTGGCATGCAGTTTGATTTCTTGTTGTGATCCCGCGCGGCGAATCTGGTTGCCCAGATCGATCGGCACGACGGGCCAACCCTCCGCTTTGCGCTGTTCGATAAACGAGAAGCGGCGAGCCAAGCCGCCTTTCTGGTTCTCCAAGCCCGCACAACCGCATGGCTCGATATAGCCGTTCTGCTCCCCGGAGATCACGAGCAATACTTGCGGTTTGCTCCAGCCGGCGAACAACTCATCGGACGATGCTTGCGCACCGAGCTCTTCCCCAGGGCCGCGCGGGTTCACGCTCGGGGGCGACGCATCTCG
>JBGTDH010000181.1:0-4945 GCA_041748435.1 Pirellulales bacterium | reverse complement strand
CAAGGTGGCGTCGGCCGGGCTCATCTGGCCCGCCATGCGCAACAACCCAAACCGCACGCGGTTCTTGGCCGTGGTTAAGCTGCAGCCTTGCACATCCGCAATTTCCTGGAATTTGAGTTCACCGAAGAAGCGCAGGCGGAGCGCGTCGGCTTGCTCTGGTGGCAAAGCGGCGAGCACCTCGGCGAGGACTTCGGTCTGTTCTTTCGCGAGCAGCAAGTCCGGCGGGGATGTTTCGGGACGGATGTGTTGTTGGTCCGCCGCGGGAAACACGTCCACGGCACTGGCCAGAATCGCCGCCTGGCGCTGGCGTTTTTGGAAGTGGCGCGAGCACTGGTTGAGGAGGATGGTCCAGAGCCAGGTGCGGAAGCTGAACCGCGAGTCGTAACTGCGGAGCGACTTGAACGCACAGAGCAGCGTCTCCTGCACCACGTCCTCCGCCTCATGAGAATCGCCCACCAGGCGATACGCCATGCGGTACAGGGCCGGACCATGGTCCGCCACCATCTGGTTAAATGCCGCCTGCGACAGGGCCACTGCGTGCCGCTCCTCACCCGAAGACAGCCCACTCCGGGGCGTTTTTCGAGCTATGGGAATTGTTCGTGCCCACGGGTTGCGATTATTCCACGAACGCAACGCTTTAAGGCGCAGGAGGTTTCAGCCGCTCCTGTCTGCATTCTACGGTGGCACTCGCCGGCACGCAAAAGAACAACGATCCGCCAAATCAAATAGACGTAGCGGAAGTCGTGAGACTTTCGGCGCCGGAATTCTCACGAATTCCGCTACCCCCCGGCACATAGATTTCGGTTATAGATTAAGGGTTATAAATAGGACAAACAAAGTACAGACAACTATCTATGCTTGTCTTATCTTTCACCCTCCATTTATAACCCCCCCGCCCGCCTTATTTGGCGCAGATCGATCGGAGCGGATTTATGTCGACAACGAGCAGGCTCTCTTCGCTTTCCCGTCGCCAGTGGTTGGGCAGCACCTCGGGATCTCTCGGCGCGGCGGCGCTTGCCTGGCTCTTGGAGCACGAGTCCTCGCGGGCAGCAACGCCGCAGTCCGCGGCCACCGGTGGTTTGCCGGAGCTGCCGCACTTTGCGCCGCGCGTCAAACGGATCATCTACCTGTTCCAATCGGGCGCGCCTTCGCAGATGGATTTGTTCGATCACAAGCCCAAGCTGGCGGAGCTGCGCGGGCAGGAGCTGCCGGATTCGATCCGACAAGGGCAGCGCCTGACCGGCATGACCGCCACGCAAGCCGGCTTTCCCACCGCCCCCAGCAAGTTCCGCTTTGCCCAGCACGGCGCCAGCGGCGCCTGGCTCAGCGAATTGCTGCCCCACACGGCGCGCGTGGCCGATGACTTGTGCTTCATCAAATCGATGCACACGGAGGCCATCAATCACGATCCGGCCATCACGTTCTTTCAGACCGGGGCGCAGTTGGCCGGCCGCCCCAGCATTGGGGCCTGGCTCTCGTATGGATTGGGGAGCCACAACCAGGATCTGCCCGCGTTTGTGGTGATGGTCTCCCAGGGGAGCGGCAACAAGGGCGATCAGCCCCTGTACGATCGGCTGTGGGGCAGCGGGTTCTTGCCCTCGCGGTATCAAGGCGTGAAGTTTCGCTCCGTGGGCGACCCGGTGCTGTTTCTCTCCAATCCGGAAGGCGTCTCGGACGAGACGCGGCGCCGCATGCTGGACGATCTCAAGCAGCTCAACGAGTTGAAGCTGGCGGAGACTTCCGATCCCGAGATCGCCACGCGCATCGCCCAGTACGAATTGGCTTACCGCATGCAGACCTCCGTGCCGGAGCTAACCGATGTCTCCGACGAGCCGGAGCATGTGTTCGATCTGTACGGCAAGCAGTCTCGCACGCCGGGCACGTACGCGGCCAACTGCCTGCTGGCCCGTCGCCTGGCCGAGCGATGCGTGCAGTTCATTCAGCTCTTTCATCGCGGCTGGGATCAGCACGCCTAGCTGCCCGAGCAACTGGCTGCGCAATGCCAGGACACCGATCAGGCCTCGGCCGCGCTGGTGGCCGATCTCAAGCAGCGCGGGATGTTGAACGACACGCTCGTGGTGTGGGGCGGCGAGTTCGGCCGCACCGTCTACTGTCAGGGCAAGCTCACGCCCGACGACTACGGCCGCGACCATCATCCCCGCTGCTTCACGGTCTGGCTGGCGGGCGCCGGCATTCGCGCAGGACATTCCCACGGCCAGACGGACGATTACAGCTACAACATCACGGCCGATCCTGTGCATGTTCACGACCTGCACGCCACGCTCTTGCACCTCCTGGGCATCGACCACACGCGGCTGACCTTCAAGTTCCAAGGCCGCCACCACCGCCTGACCGACGTGCATGGCCAGCTTGTGAAAGGCGTATTGGCGTAGTAATGTCAGGGCACGTTAAGTCGGACGTCGCAGGCATAGATACACGAGGCAATCGGTGACTGAAAAACAATGGGTGGAGTCGCAACTGCATCGAATGCGCTCCGGTGTGGCAGGTTTAAGCGACGGTGAATGGAAGGTGCAAGTTGAAGCGGGCCAAAAACTTGCTTACGCGAACGAGGTGCTGAGGTACTCGCCCGAAGGACTCTGCGAAGACCACTGCAAGGTCGCGAGGTACGAGACAGATGTGCTGTTTCGCGACGTGTCCCCCACAGGCGAATGGATTCCGCGACTTGTCTTGGAGTGCAAATTTGGCTCGATCACGACGCATGATGCCTTGACCTACAGCTCCAAGGCAGAGACACACAAGCGAGTGCATCCGTACTTGCGTTATGGAATCCTAGTCGCCAATTTCGACACTGCACTCCCCGGTCGCTTGATTCGACACGGCGCCTTTTTTGATTTCATGATGGTGTGGGCAACTGAAGAGCCAGGAGCGACGGAATGGAATGAGTTCATGGAACTAATTGACGATGAAATTGGCGCTTCCCGTCAATTGCAATCGTTACTCACCGAAAGCCGGCATAGAACCCGCAAGAAGTTCAGACTCCTCCATCGCCCCCTGAGGTTGAGGAGCAATAGTGGCGATGAAATCCAGGGATATCGAACGATGACCACCTTTGATACGGTTTTTGCACGCTGCCCGGCAGCTTTCCGACACCGAGCGACTGCAACTAATTGGCGCTCTTTGGGACACGGTCCCCGATGTTGCAGAGTTCCCTTTGCACGAGGCCTGGGCGGACGAACTCGAACGACGCGTGACGGGGCTTCGCAACGGCGCAGCGACCGTCCCTTGGCAAGAAGTGCGCGACGCCGCATTAGCGAGCGTGCAGAATGGCACGCTACTGACCTAGGCGAATTCCATCATGCCGAACCGTTTTACTCACGACGAAGCGTTCCCAATCGTGGCGAAGGCGATCGTTCAGCTTCACGACAAAGAGCGCGCGTCTGCGAACCACCGTCAGATCACCGAGGCGATTCTCGAGGATCCTACCGCTCGCTCCCTGCTACGTCGCGCGTCGAAACAGCCGCCATCGACTAAGGAGCGCAATGTTGCGTCGAGTATGGTTGCTTGGTTCAGCCAGCAAATCACGATTGGAAAATTCGAATGGGCTCCATGTTTCACTCGCTATCGGCAATCTGGCCTTTGGTGTTACGGCCCTCTTTCCACCGGAGCCGACGTCGACGTGGGGGCGATCGAGGGCGAGCCGCGACTTGTGACTCACCTGCGGCGTGAACGTGATTCAGCATTAGTTAATGAAAAGCGGCGAGTGACTCTCAAGAAAACCGGCCGACTTCAATGCGAGGCGTGCGGCTTTGATTGTCGGGAAGCTTATCCAAGCCTCGAACTTGATTTCTTCGAAGTACATCACAATCATCCGCTCGGTGAATCGGAGGGTAAGGTGGAAACGAAGTTGAGCGATCTTTCTGGACTCTGTTCCAACTGTCACAGAATGATCCACAAGACCAAGCCCATGATGACGGTCGAAGAGTTTCGCCTAGTGGTTTGCACTTCCAATCGGGTGTCGGTGGAAACGCCTTTCGGGAACGGCAAGATTCGGAGGAAAATGATGACGGTGACTCTGGAGTCGTTGGGAATTGACCAGCTCAGCGTGAGTGAGCGATTGAGTCTGATCGAACAGATTTGGGACAGCTTGCCAATCTCACCGGCGGCCAGCGATTTGCCGGCTTCGCATCTGGCTGAGTTGGCACGGCGTCGGAGCGAACTTGATGCGCTGCCCGGCGAGGGCAAGCCCTGGCGTGAGGTGCTGGACGATTTGGAGCAGCGTCCGTGATCCGGTCGCTAATACTCAGGCCACCCGCGGAAAAGGACGTCCGCGAGACCTATGACGCGTTGGAACAATTGCGAACCGGCTTAGGCGCACAATTCAATCTGCGCTTACGAAAAACCTTGGAGCGCATTGAAGTCAATCCGGAGATGTACGGGTTCGTCTGGCAGGATGTGCGCGCCGCACGACTCCGCCATTTCCGGTATGTGGTCTATTATGTCGTGCAACCCGATGAGGTGGCCGTCATTGGCGTCTTGCATGGCGCGAGGGACTCGACCATCTGGAAACTTCGAGCTTGATCGAAGCAAGACGAACACGTGCAAAGGGCGGTGCTGTCAACTCCTCGGAGCGAGGTGACTATGACATTTCCGCCACGAACTCGATTGGGTGCAGGGCTTGCTTGCCGGTGCCGTGCTGGATCTGGTGGCGGCAGGAGAAGCCGGGGGCGATGATCGGGGCGTCGTGGCGGCGGACTGCGGGAAAGAGCACGCGCTCCCCAATCTGCATGCTTAGATCGTAGTGCTCGTAGCCGAAGGAGCCTGCCATCCCGCAGCAGCCGGAATCGACGAGTTGCACCGTTACGCCGGAGATTTGCTTGAGGAGCGCCACCGTGTCGCTCGTGCCCACGAGGGCCTTTTGGTGGCAGTGGCCGTGGAGGAGTAAGGGAGTGACTTGCGGAGCCGCGTCCCCCTCACCCCCGGCCCC
>JBGTDH010000180.1:0-6779 GCA_041748435.1 Pirellulales bacterium | reverse complement strand
GAGCGCGGTTGGCAAACCGCCGCTTCCCCTCCCTCGGGCCTCGTGCTATCGTGCCCGCAACCACATCAGGCGTCTTCTCGGGGGTAGCTCGTGGCCAAGAAAAAAGCGCAGCCGGGCAAACCCCTCACCCCCGGCCCCTCTCCCCGCGGCGGGGAGAGGGGAGAAAGAATGGTCGGGGGAGAGGGGAGCAAAGCAATGAGTGGGAACACTGGCAAGTGCCGTTTGACACCGATCCCGACTGGCCGCCGGCCTTGAGCAAGGCCGTGACGGCTCATCGCGCGGCGTGGCGGGCAGCGGTGCAGCCGCCGGAGATGTCGCTGGAGGAGGAGATTGTGGTTAGTAGTAGGCATACTCCGTATGCCGTAACCGACGCGGCAACGGCGCACCAATCTCCACCCGGCGGCCAGGCACAGAGCGATTCGGCCATGAGCGACGGCACACGGAGTGTGCCTGCTACGTTCTGTGTGACGCAGGCCTTCTTTCCCGACCGCACGGCCTGGGACAAGCTGGCCAAGGCGCTGGGAGACGTGATCATTACAATTGCGAACGTAGAAGTCCTGCGGCGTGCTCGATCAGCTTTTCTCTCAGAGGGCGATTGCGCCATTCCTCCAGTGTGACTTGCTTCGATCGACGTTTGTCTTCCTCGAAGGCGAGGGTGTGCCGCTCTGCCAAATCGCGATCGAGCGCGTTCAGGTTCGCTTCGTCATTTAAGCGGAACGATCGGTTGTCGAAATTGGTCGAGCCGACCGAAACCCACAGGCCGTCGATGACCATCACCTTGCAGTGGTACATCGTGGGCTGGAACTCGTAAATCTCGATGCCCGCCTCCAGCAGCCGGCCCCAGCGGGAGCGTGAGGCCCTCCGGGTAAGGGCCGTATCGATGTTGGGACCGGGCAGGATGATCTGCACGCTGACTCCGCGCTGTTTGGCCTCGATGAGCTCGTCGACGCACAGCGAGTCGGGGACGAAGTAGGAATTGGCCAGCAGGATCTGCTTCTTGGCCGCGGCGATCGACATCAGGTACATAAGCCGCACGCTGCTGCTGCCCTCGCGGGGCGAGCTCTTGAAGACCTGGGCGAGGCTCGATCCTTGCTCTTTCAGCGGCGGAAAATACGCGTCGTCGTGCAGAATCTCCGACCGGGTCTTCGTCCAGTTATCCATGAAGGCCGCCTGGAGTTGGGCCACGACCGGACCCTCGACCTGAAAATGCGAGTCCCGCCAGTGATCCGGGGAGTCGGCGTTTCCCTGCCACTGATCGGCGATCCCCACGCCTCCGACAAAACCCACGGCGCCATCCACGATCAGCAGCTTGCGGTGGGTGCGGCTGTTGAACCGCGACAGATTGTACCAGCGGAGCGGCCGGTATTTTTCGACCTGCGCGCCGGCTTCGCGCATCCGCGTCAGGGCGGCTTCATCGAGTTTGTCGCTCCCCAACCAATCCAGCAGGACATGCACCTTCACGCCCGCCTTGGCGCGTTCCACCAGGGCCGCCGTAAACTCCTGCCCGATCTCCCCCGACCAATAAATGAAGGTCTCGAACGTGATCGTTCGCTGGGCGCTGCGAACCGCGGCCAGCATGGCGGGAAAAATCTGCTCTCCATTGAACAGGCTGATGATTCTGTTTCCCCCAACCATCGGCGGCCCCAACAGGTTGGACATCGACCGCTCGAACTGCGCGTCGTCCACGCCGTAGAGCGTCTCGACCTTATAGCGGACTTTTTTCTCCCCCGACGAGAGCGATTGCACGATTAGAGTCACGAGGACCGTGAGCAGGGCGGTTGCTCCCGCGACCAGAGTCGTAACGATCATTGCTCTCCTGCTTGTTGTGCCGACACGTGCGATCCTATGGCCGGAGCGTGAGCGTCACGGCGCGCACGTCCATTACGTTCATTCCGGCGATTTGCGAGGCACGCAGTGTGAGGGGGCCACGGCCCTGCTCCAGTCGCACATTCCCCAGCTTCAGCGGACGAAAATCTTTCATTGTGGATTCCGCCGGCGGGCGCGGCAGCGTGTCTTGATCGGTAATCAGCGGTGGGTCCCACGCGGGCATGACTCTTCCGCTCAGTTTTGCCGATTGGAAGCTTAACTCAATCGAGGAGCCGGCGTCGGATGCGGGGCACGTGTACAGAACTTCCACGGCATAATTGCCGGTCGTGTGGACTTCGATGTCCCACGTGATGCGATCCTCGGGACTGCTCCAGTTCACAAAGTACGAACAGTTGGGGGCGCTGGAGCTGCGTTTCACTTTGCCATGTGCGATGCCATCTCTTGCAGGCAGCCAAGTGCGCGGAAACTCCGAGTAGCCCACCGGGTAAGGGCGATTGTCCGGCCCGCGCGCCGTGAGCACTTCCTCACGCCACGAAGCAACCGCCGCAGCGAGCCGTGCCGTTTCCGCCGGCTGCTCGCGGGCGATGCTCTGGGTCTGGTCGGGATCGGCCGTCATATCGAACAGGCCGCCCTTATCGTCCAGGCGGTAGCGATCGGTCCGCACGCTGACCTTGCCGTTCTGATGCGTGAAGATCATTCGCGCGGGCCAGTCGGCTGCTTTTCGAGTCAGCAGGCCGCGGATGTCGCGGCCATCGAGCGGTTTCTCCCCCACGCGTGCCAAGCCTGCCGCAGCAGCCAATGTGGGCGCCAGATCAATCGCGCCGCAAATCTGCGGAACGCGCGTGCCCGCGGCAATCTGCTTCGGCCAGCGAACGAGGCAGGGCACGCGCACGCCCCCTTCATCTGTCGAGCCCTTACGCCCCTTCATGCCGCCGTTGTAGCGGAAGCTGTTGGGGCCATTGTCCGTGAAGTAGATCACAAGCGTGTTGTCGGCCAGCCTCAACTCGTCCAGCTTCTTCAGCACGCGGCCGACGTTGGCGTCAACATTCTCGCACATCGCCAGCACCGCGCGGGTGATCTCGATGTTCTCCCTGTCCCCCTCCGACCCGCGCTGCGTGATGGGTTTGTTTTTGAACCGCTCCCAATTCTCCGGCGGCACGCAGAACGGCGAGTGGGGCACGTTGTAAGCGAAGTAACAGAAGAAGGGCTGCTCGCGATGCTTCTGGATAAACTCCAGGCCGTGGCTCGTGAAATCGTCAACACAGTAGCCTTGCCCACGCACGCTCTGGCCGTTGTGCTCCAGCGGCGCGTTGAAATACTCGCCCCAGTGGCCGGACGTGAAGCCATAGTATTCGTCGAACCCGCGGGCATTGGGGTGATACGGCCACTGGCTGCCGTTGTGCCATTTGCCGAAGGCGGCGGTGGCGTAGCCGGCCGACTTCAAGGCATCGGCAATGGTGCGCTCGTCGGTGTTCAACCGCTCCAAGCCGGTGGAGACGCCCCGCACTCCGCCGCGGGCATGATAGCGTCCGGTAAGAAACTCAGCCCGCGTGGGAGCACAAACTGGACAGACAAAAAACCGCTCCAGCGTCGCGCCGTCGCGGGCCAGAGAATCGATATGCGGCGTGCTCAGTTGCGTGTTGCCGTTGCAGCTCAAATCGCCCCAGCCTTGATCGTCTGCCAGGAACACCACGATGTTGGGTTTGGCGCCCTCTGCGGCGACACAAATGCCCGGGAGCAATAAGACCGTCAACGCTAACAGGAGGCGATAGTGCATCAACATGAAAAGGTCCAGAAAGCCAGAGTCGAATGTTCCGAGTGCGGCCGTCTAAGATGGATCATCGCCTGTAACAAGTCAAATAGATGGGCTAGAGAATACGCAGGCCGCGGGGCAGGGCTTCCCCAAAGAGTTGGCCCTGCTCTTCCTCTTCGAGTTGACCTCCTTCGCGAACAAGCTCGATTAAATGCGCTGGCGCATTGCGCGCTATCAGACGGTCCAACACGTCGCGGCGAAGAGTGGGTGCTACATCGCGATAACGATCGTCCGTGCGACGCGCCAACTGCATCAACGTGAAGGAGAGACTTGCCGGAGCATCACGCAACGCCAGCAATGCTTCGATCCATCGCTCCGCCTGCTCGGCAGCCACGGTTGTGTTCAGCGGGCCGTACATCGATACCCGCGCACCCAGCCGCGCGAGAGTCCACAACTGCGCCTCCAGCACGGCTTGCGTCTTCTCCCGCGATGCGCGGGCGACCAGGCCATCGCCCAGCGTCACCTTCATCTCCGGGGGCAGCCATTCGCAGGAACCCAGGAGCCTCAGCACTTCGCACAGCTCGTGGGCGCCGCTGCCAACGCCTTTGCGATTGCCCTTGATGCCATACAGCGCGGGCAGATTGGCCACCAGCGGCTCGGTGAGTGCCCGCTGTTGACCGGACGAGAGTCCGCCGGCGATGCGCCGCCACAGAAGGAACCACTCCACGCGGCAGGTGGGCGTGCCGTGCAACAGCTTGCCTTGCAACAGCCGCCAGGTTTGCGCCACGCGCCAATCGTCCACGGCCAGGCCGTAGCCGGGACGCAGGCCGTAGCCGGTGAGGTAGAGCCAGCGCGCTTCGTGCTCGGCACTGCGGCGGCGTCCCCCCTCGGCTTCCCACAGCGCCTCCCACAAAGCTCGCAACAGCGAAGGGGGCCACGCCGCGCGCCGCATATCCGTTGCTTGCTCCAAACGCTTCACGAGTCCCTCGGGGGGCGGCGCGGTCGAGGCCGGAGATGCGAATGTCTGGGCGATCAACTCCCGGCACGCGGCGCTCAGCGATTCGTCGACAAACCCCGCCTGCTCGCCCCGGCCGGCGTGGCCTGCGCGGTCTGTTTGCGTGGCGCTGCGCACATCGAAATCGAGCTTCCACGTGCGAGCGCCTTGTGCTTCTTTGCACCACAGTTCGATCGTGCCGATTTCGGTTAAGCGGCCGTGCAGCGTGACGCTCAGAGACTCGGCCGGCGCGCCTTTCTTGCCCGCCGTAAGCACGGTGCGGATAGGCGGCAGGCTGGTCATTTGCTCGGGATCGAACGGCACCACCGCGCCGGGCGGATCGGTGAGCCGCGTGCTGGAGGCATAGAGCGGAAACTCCACCGGCTCGCGAATGCGCAGATGAAACTGCGGCGAATCCAAATCGATGTTCTCTCCTTCTTCCGCGCCCGCCGGCACCAGGCACACGGCGGAAGGCATCGCTTCGGTTGAAGCGCCCTCGAGCGAGGTCTCTGCTCCGATGTAGTACGTGCGGGCTAGCCCGGCCGCAATGCGCGTCCCCTGGCCGCGGCGGACCATTCCGTAGTATGCGGCGCCGTGCGCCACGGCCAGATCGAGCCGCTCGTTGGCCAGCACCAGCGGCGACCACTCCGTCGAGCTTGCGCTCGCGAACCAGGAGGAGAGCACTTCCAGCAACCGCTTCTGCAGCACGGGGGCGGCAAAGAAGCCGCCGTTGAACAGCACGATGTCCGGCCGTGCGGGATCGTGCTGCCCCTGGGTCTGGCCCAGCACTTCGTCTCCGGCGTGGCGATGGGCGGTGAGAAACGCCGCCAGGTAGCGTGTGATGGCGGCATCGGAGGCATAGGGAAGTCCGAACTCCTGAAAGCCGGAGCGGCGCGCGATCGGCTTCGCTTCCAGGCTCACGGGCGGCAAGAAACCTTCCACGAGCACTTGTCGCGCCTCTTCCGCCGTGACTTCCAATTGCAATGCGCCGCCGATGAGCTTCGATCCGCCGCCGGCCAGATGCACCGTCATGCGCGGCGGAGCGTCGGCCGCCAAAAGTGTCTCCTTCACCCGGCGGGCTGTCTGCACCAGCATGCCCCATTGCCGCGGAGAGAGGGCCGCACCGGAATTGGGCAACCGGGTTTCCAGGTGATGGGCCAGGGCCAGATCGAGATTGTCTCCGCCGAGAATCAGATGATCGCCCACCGCGACGCGATGGAACTGCACGCGGCCATCGGCGCCGCGGCGCACCCGAATGAGCGTGAAGTCGCTCGTGCCGCCGCCGATATCGCATACCAGAATCTTCTGACCCGGCTGCACGCGAGATTCCCAATCTTCCCGCTGGGCATGAATCCAGGCATAGAAGGCGGCTTGCGGCTCCTCGACCAGAACCACGCGCGGCAGGCCCGCCAGGTGCGCGGCTTTGATTGTCAGTTCCCTCGCCACTTCATCGAACGAAGCCGGCAGCGTGAGCACCACCTCTTGTTGCTCCAGCGGATCGCGCGGGAAGCGATGGTTCCACGCCGCCCGCAGATGGCTCAGGTAACGGCTGCTGGCCATCACGGGCGAAATGCGGGCCACATCGGCCGCGCCGTGCCAGGGCAACAAATCCGCCGTGCGATCGACTCCTGCGTGGCAGAGCCAGCTCTTGGCGGAGGTGATCAGCCGGCCGGGCGCGGTCTCGCCATGCGTTTGCGCGAACGTGCCGACGAAGAACTCGTCCTCGCGCGACCGCCAAGGAAGCCGCAACGCTCCGGGGGCGAATTCCCCCTCCGCCGCTTGATAGTGAAACGACGGCAACGTCTCGCGGGCTTCCACCACCGCCCCCGCCACGAGCTGCGGCACGGCAAACGTCTCGACCGACCACGGCTCAGCCGTGGAATCGACCGACGCCATGGCCGAGTTGGTCGTGCCCAGATCGATGCCCACCACGTAGCGGCTGGGCTGCTCTTGTAGATCGTGCGACTGCGTCATGCGGTGTAACTCTTCACGGTTCCAATTGTACGTGCCGTGTGGATTGGGTCGAGTCTTGCTAGAATGACAACGTCGCGTACAGGACCCTTGCCATGCCGTTGTTGGATCACTTTCATCCGCCGCTCAGTCGAACGCATCCGTGGCGGGCGTTTCATGGCGCGTGGGCGGCGGCCATGGCGCGGCTGCTCAACGCCGGCGTGCTGCCGGCAGGATACTACGCGGTGCCGTTTC
>JBGTDH010000179.1:0-4424 GCA_041748435.1 Pirellulales bacterium | reverse complement strand
TGGGGCAAGAGCTCCACAGCCTCGAGCGAGGGCGGCTCGTCGAGGCCATCGCGCAAGCCGGCGGGAACAAGGCCGCCGCCGCTCGCCTTCTCGGCTTGCCCCGCAGCACGTTCTTCAGCAAGCTTCGCAAGTTCCGGCTGGAATGAACCACGGCTGCAAGGCTCGCAGCAAGGGCGGTGCCTTCTAGACATGGACAATTGGGCCGAGCAAATCCGCCAGAATGTTGTTTCGGGGATAGGGATGCCCCAGGTGCTGGCGGAAGGCTTCTGCGTAGAGGACGCCGATCTCCTGGCCGCGATGGCTACTCCAGCGACGCTGGCTTTCGAGGTATTCATCCACGCCGTGCTGGGCGCGCAGCCATTCCCGTTGGCTGGCATGGCAGGCCAGCATGTCGCGTTTGGTCTCAAACACGCTGGAGATATCGACGTAGAACTGGGGCACAACGCTTCGAGCGAACAGATCGATCCCTTCGAGCGGGTCGACGTAGATCAGGTGCGGCAGATTATCCGTGGCGGGGGCCGGCTCCCATTGCCGCGTGGCATAGTTCGGGCAACTGGCGTTGAAGGTGGCATCCCGCACCAGGCGGCTGGTTGCTTCGTGGTCGTCCATGTAATCGACCGGCGGCGCCGTGAGCACCACGTCGGGACGATGCCGGCGAATGCACTCCGTCACGCGGCGTTTGGCGTCGTTATCAATCGTGATGCTCAAATCGCGAAACTCCAGGCACTGGTAGGCCGCGCCCAGAATCGCGGCGGCGCGGCGAGCCTCCTCGCGACGAACTGCGGCAATCTGCTCCGGCGGCAAGTCCCGGCTGCCGCAATCGCCGGGGGTCATCGTGGCGATAGAAACTGCATGCCCGCGCGCCGCCAGCAATGCCAGCGTGCCCGCGCATTGGAACTCGACATCGTCCGGATGGGCATGAATGGCTAGAATTCGGCGTAGGTTGTTCTCACTTGACGACATGACTGGAGGACCCTGCGCGAGGCAAACAGGAAAGGCACGTGTCCCTTTATGGCATGCCGCCAACGCGCGGGCAACCTTCTCGCGACGCCCACGCGGCACGAAGCACTTCGCGGACACCTACAGCCGCATCGGTCTGCCGCGCCCGTACGAGACGATGTAGTAGGAACGCTAGCGCGCGCCAATCGCGACTGCATGCTTGCGTACAAGGGAAAGCGGCGTTGCAGTGCGTGGGCGATTCGCTTATTTCTTGCAGCGGAATGATCCCTCGCCACGGCCGCCGGAGTTGCTCGATGATGCCTTGGATGTCTTCTCGAACATTACGGAGTGCCCTGTTGCTTCTGCTCGCGGCAGTGGCCGGGGCTGGGGCGGCGTCGCCGGGTGCGAATCAGTTTGCAGAGCGGGAGGAAGCGACGCTGGAGGAGCTGCTCACGAGCGGGCTCAAGGTGCGCACGGCGGCCGAGAAGGCGTTCATCGCCAAAGTGGTGAAGACAGTCGAGGAAGGCAAGCTTAGCGAATCGCTGGTGAAGGCGTTGTTTCAACGCGCCCGCGCTCAACACGAGCGATATCCTTTGCCGTATTTCACCGCGATGATCCAGAAGGTGGCTAAGCAGCACGGCGTCGAGTTGTAGCTTACGCACCCCCGAGAGTTTCGATGAGCAGGGAAGCTCGCGATATCGTCGCCACGATTGGGCCGCAGGAGCAACTCCGCTACGCGCGAGAAGTGGTGCGTTTGGAGGGGCAGGCGCTGTTGCAACTAGCCGGCCGATTGGATGAACGCTTCGCGACGGCGGCCGAGCTGTTGTTCGCCTGCCGGGGAAGCGTGATGGTGAGCGGCATGGGTAAGGCCGGCCTCATCGGCCAGAAGCTGGCGGCCACACTGGCCTCGACCGGCACGCGAAGCCACTTCCTGCACCCGGCGGAAGCGGTGCATGGAGACCTGGGCCGAGTTCACTCGACCGATCTTATACTCGCGCTCTCCAAGAGCGGAGAGACCGAAGAGTTGCTGCGTTTGCTGCCGCCGCTGGCTCAAATGGCAGTGCCGATTGTGGCTATTACCGGCAACAGCGCGAGTACGCTGGGCCGCGCCGCGTCCGTGGCGTTGGAATTGGGACCTCTGCAAGAGGCGTGTTCACTGGGTTTGGCCCCCAGCACCAGCACCACGGCCATGTTGGCGTTGGGCGATGCGCTCGCGCTCGTCGTGAGCCGCATGCGAGGCTTCCGGCACGAAGACTTTTACGTGTTTCATCCGGCCGGAAACCTGGGTCGGCAGCTATCGCGCGTCGAAGATCTTATGCGGCCGCGGGACGCTTGCCGCGTCTCGAGCGATGCCGCCACGGTGCGCGAGGTGTTCGTCGCTCATAGCCGCCCCGGCCGCCGCAGCGGGGCAATCATGCTGACCGCCGCCGATCAACGCCTCAGCGGAATCTTTACCGATAGCGATCTGGCTCGACTGTTCGAGAGCCGCCGCGACGAAGCGTTTGATGGCCCGATTCGTGCCGTAATGACTGCCCGGCCGCGGTGCGTCGAACGCGGCTCGATGATGGCAGACGCCATCGAAATCATGGCGGAGCGCAAAATCAGCGAATTGCCCGTGGTAGATGAACTTGGCCAGCCGGTGGGTTTGATTGACATTACGGACGTGGTGGGGATGATTCCGGAAGAGGCCGCGGCGCCGGATTCGTCTGCCGTGCCCGCCCCCAAGCTGCTAAGCCGGCAGTCGCTGGCGCCGCGTCGTCGGCGATGATGGATTGATCCGCGACCAAGAGAGCAAACAGCATGAAGGTAGCCCAGCGTTGTCAGACCATCGAGTTGCTCCTGTGCGACGTGGATGGCGTGCTCACCGATGGCGGTGTGATCCTCGATAATCAGGGGATCGAGACCAAGCAGTTTCACATCCGCGATGGCCTGGGCATTCGGCTGTGGCAACGCTCGGGGGGCAAGTTCGGGCTGATCACTGGACGCAGCTCCCACGTGGTGAAGTTGCGGGCCGTGGAGCTGGAAATTTCCCTGGTGCGACAGGGCGCCGACGACAAACTAGCGATCGCTCAGAGCATTGTCGCCGATCTCAAGCTGAAGCCGGAACAGGTGGCTTACATTGGCGATGATCTGCCCGACTTGCCCGTCGTGCGCTACGTGGGCTTGGGCGTGGCGGTCGCCGATGCCTGTGCGGAGCTCAAGCAGGCCGCGCATCACGTCACAACTCTGGCCGGCGGCCGCGGGGCGGTGCGCGAGACGATCGAGCTGATCCTCAAAAGCCAACGCCGCTGGGACGACGCGATCGGAACCTATTGGAAAGGATGAGGGATGAAGGATGAAGGATGAACAAGAATCTGCAGGCGAACCGTTTTGTCGGTGGTTTGCTTCATCCTTCATCCTTCCGCTTTCATCCTTCCGCGTATGACCAAGCTCCTGACGCATCCTTCGCGCTTGATTCGGACGGGCAGCAGCCTCACGCTGGTGCTGGTGTGCTACTGGGCGTACGGCATCGTGGCCGTGCCCTTGATCGAGCCGGAGGCGGAGTTGCGGGCCAGCACGCCGACCAAGCCGGGAGAGCGGCCGGTGGCATCGCCGCGGAGAGTGTCGGAGATCGATGCTCTGTTCGCCCCGGAAGATTGGGAGCGGCGCGATCCGGTGATGTTGGAGAACGAGCGGGGCAAGCTGCTGATCGGCGATTACAAAAACAATCCCGATGGCAGCGTCACGATCAGTCCCTGCACCATCATCATGCTCCCCAGTGGAGAGTTCGCGAGCGAAGAGGAACGCATCCGGCAAGCGGTGGTGCTGCAGGCAGTCGATCGCGCGGTGCTGCGGTTCGACGAGCCGTTCGATATCCGCCGCGGCAGCATCGGCAAGCTGGTCTCCGGCACGCTGATGGGCCCCATTCTTATTCGCAGCGATCAGAAGCAACCGGGACCTCAGGACGACTTGTGGATTGAGACTCGCGATGTGCAACTCTCCCAGGAGTTTGTTACGACCGATTCGGCCGTGAAGTTCCGCTGGGGCGCCAATCACGGCAGCGGGCGGCAAATGCGAATCGAGCTGCTGCCGGCCGCGGGGAAATCCAAATCGCGCGGGCCACAAGTGGCGGGATTGAAATCGATGGCCCTGTTTCGCGAAGTGCGGCTGCATTTGATGCCCGATGAGAAACAGATGCAAACCGCCATGAAACGGGACGCCACGAAGCCTCACGCTGCGGCGAATCCGCTTGAAGCGAAGAATCAATGGAAGCCGCTGCCGGTGGAAGTGAAATGCCAAGGGCCGTTCCGCTTTGATCTGGAGCAGAAAGTGGCCACGTTCCAGGATCGCGTCGATGTGCTGCAGATTCAGCCCAACGGCCCCAGCGATCAGATCTCGGGCGAGCTGCTGGCCATCCACTTCGCACCGAAGGATGCACCGGGAGAAAAGGATACGGCTGCGGCGAGCGACAAGCTCGAGCCGCGGCGGATGGAGATGAAGGGCAA
>JBGTDH010000178.1:0-7836 GCA_041748435.1 Pirellulales bacterium | reverse complement strand
GCAGCACGGGGGGCGGAGCGATACTCGTCAGGCATTCCGCCGTGTCCTTTGCCCGGCAATGTGTGCGTTCGCTGCGAGACACGTCAAGCAGCAGCTTCTCCAACGGCGCGATGGCCGCCAGATTCGGTGGAGCCGTTAACGGCTGCAATGCCCGGACGCGTGCCGCCAGGCGCCCCTCCATTGCCCGCAACTTGCGCATGCCTTGCAGCGCTTCTTCCAGTGCCTGGGCGGCATGCAGCACGGGGGGCGATATCAGCGGCAGCAGCGCAGACACTTCCGCGGCATGTTTGGCGCGAAGCCGGACCTTGGTCTGCAACAGGACCAGAGCCTGCTCGTGCTGCAGGATCGTCTCGGCCAAGTCGCATAAATCCGCGTGCGATTGCTCCAACGCCCGCAGCGCCTCGTCCAGATCGACCACGCCTTCCAATGCCCCCAGCTCGCGGTTGAGTTTGGCCGACTCTGCCTCCAGCCGCGTCTTGTCCCGCTGAGCGGTGGCCATCTTCTGCTTGTGCAGCGTCTGCATCTGCACAAACCGGCTGGCATCGGAAGACGAGGCGAAGAACTGCGCCGCCTGCAACTCCGAAGCGTCCAGCAGGAAGATCGGCTTCTTCTGATCGCCGAAATGCACGTCGGTCTCGCGGTCCCCCGTGCCCACCTTATCCAGCCGCAACGCCGGAGACAGCTCTTCGGGCGTGCCGCCGCGCCCCAGGCGATCGAACGGCTGCCCATCAATCGTGTAGCGCGGGGAGTTGTTCTTGCGACGCCACTCGATGACGTGGCCGTCGTCGGTGTCAACGCGGACCGCGCATTCCTTCTGGCCGTGACGGACGACGAACTTGGAGTTCTCGTTATTCGTCAGAATCTGCAGGGCCGCCACCACCGCACTCTTGCCGCAGTTGTTGGGACCCACCAGCACGGTCAGGCCCGCCGCGGGCTCCAGAACCGTGTGTTCGTGCGACATGAAGTTGGTGAGCTCAATCCGTGTAATCACCGTCGCGCTCCCGGCTCCGTCCACGTTGCACCGCGGGACATTTCCCGCCGGAACTATCCATATGTCCACAAAGAGCAGTTTAGCGATTTCCCTTCCCTGGTCAAGCGATGTGCAAAAATTGTCGCCTTTCCGCCGACTCGCTCGCAGGACGGACGAGGCAACCCGATCCGTGCGCGCTTGATTTGATAGCGACTTCAGTCGTTTACATCGTAAATCTTCCAGGATTTTGGCAGCGGGGCGGTCAGCGTGAGGGGCGCCTTGCTGATGGGGTGCGACACGACCAGGCGGCGGGCATGCAGGGCGATGCCGGGGGTGAAGGGGCGCGTGCCGCCGTACTTGCGATCGCCGAGGACGGGATGGCCGCGCGAAGCCAGTTGCAGGCGGATCTGATGCTTGCGGCCGGTGTGCAGCTCGATCTCCAGCAGCGAGACCTGCTTGATCGCCTTCTGCCGCCGATAGCGCAGAATGGCTTCCCGCGCGCCGACGACCTGCCGGCCGACGATATGCATCTTGCGATGCCGTTCGTCCGGGGCGAGCCAATCGACGCACTCGGCGGACGGCGGCTCGATCAGCCCTTCGACCAGCGCCCAGTAAGTTTTCTCGACCGCGTGGGTGCGGAATTGCTCCGTCAGACGTGCGGCCGCTTTGGAGGTGCGGGCAAAGAGCACGACGCCCGTGACCGGGGCATCGAGGCGGCTCATGGCCCCCAGGTAAACATTGCCCGGCTTCTGGTACTTGTGCTTGATATAGAGCTTGGCGGTGGCGAGCAGGCTGGGTTGGCCTTCCGCGACGCCCATCGTCGGCAACCCGGCCGGCTTGAGCACGGCCAGCAGATGGTTGTCTTCGTAGAGGACGGTGAGGGTCACGCGCGGCCGGGTGAGCGATCTTCGGGGAGATAGAGGAGTCGGCCGCAGCTCAAGCAGAAGACGGCGCGTCCCATCGCCAGAGAGTTGTGCAAGTTGGGCGTGATGTTCTGGAAGCAGCCGCCGCAGGAGTTGCCGTCCACCTGGGCCATGGCATCGGAGCCGCGGCCTTTGACCATGCGCATGTAGGCATCACGAAATTCGGCCGGCAGTGTGGATTCCGCTTTTTTCAGATCGACTTCCAGCCGCTCGACATCTGTCCGAAGCGACCCGTGCTGCTCTTTAACTGCAGCTTGCGACTTGGCAAGTTCCTCTTTGCCCTTGGCCAGTTTCTCTTGCGAGTCTTTGATCACCGCCTGCGCATCGTCGATCTTGCCGAGCGATTCGAGAATCTCGTCTTCCAGGACGCTCTTGGCCATCTCATCGGCCGCAATTTGCTCGAGCAGCGCCTGGTATTCGCGATTGGTGCCACACGCATTGAGCTTGCGCCGCAGGTCTTCGATCTTGGTCTCGCCCGATTTGAGCAGCAGTTGCTTCTGATCGACATGCATGCGGACCGCTTTGCTATCCGTCTGGGCCTTGGCCAGATCTGCCTCCAGTCGCACGACGTTGGCCTCGCGCGCTTTGATCTGCTTGGGGCCGCGGTCCAGTCGTTCGCGCAGATCGGCTAACTGTTGATGAATGCGGTGCAACTCGCGCAGGGCGACGGCTGTGACAGTCATCGGGTAGACCTCGGGACCCGCGGGATGGATGCGACGCCTATAGCAATCGGCCGTTGAAGACGCCCTTCTTCGATCGGCGATCCTAACTATTGAGTTGCAGCATAGCAGAAAGCGCGGGGCGATAGAAGGATCGCGCGGTGAAGTTCACGGCGATTCCGTGATCAGATAAATTCCGCCCGGAGGGCTTCCATCAGGCGATCCACCGGCGAGTAGGCGACCACCGAAAGTGCAGTATGGTACGATAATCGCGCTATCAAATTCTTGATTGCGTCGCGCTAAGTGCGTTCTCTTGAAGTTGGGAGGTGAATCGTGTGGAAATCCATTGGCTGCCTCGCGGCGCTCGTCGGCGCGCTGATTGTTACTGGATGCGACCACTTTCAACCGCTTCCTCCGGCGGCGGGACAGAACAAGAATCTACGGAACATCTCTCTGAGCTGCGGCAAATGCGGGAAGACGTCCCAGGTTGGCGTAAAGCCCGATGCCCAAAATGTCCGCTGTCCGGAATGTGCTCATCTTAACTGGGTTCCCTAGAGAGCCGTTGGGAGAATCGATCGTGAGCAAGCTGTGCCGCCTGGGGGTCGTCTGTTGGTTGGCATCCACGAGCATCGCCGCCGGGCAAGAGCCCGTGGAGAGCGTGGCCTTCGCCAAGAAGACGGAGGGCTATCACGCCTATCGTATTCCGTCACTCCTGGCGTCGAACAAAGGCACGCTGCTGGCCTTCTGCGAAGGTCGCAAAACCAGCTTCAGCGACGATGGCGACAACGACGTTCTGCTGCGCCGCAGCACCGATGGCGGACGCACCTGGAAGCCAACGCAACTGGTGCATGACGAAGGGGGCGACGCCATCATCACGATCGGCAATCCCTGCCCCGTGCTCGATCGCCAGACGGGCACGATCTGGCTGACCATGAATCGCAAGAACGGACGCGTGTTAATAACGTCGAGCCAGGACGATGGGCTGACATGGTCGGCGGTGAAGGACATCACCGACCAGGCTTCGAAGTCCCCGTGGGGCTGGTACGCGCTGGGGCCGGGGGTGGGAATTCAGATCGAGCGCGGTCCGCATCGCGGGCGGCTGGTGATTCCCGCAAACCATCGGCTGACGAAAGATCGCAGCGGTCCAAGCACCTCCCACGTGATCTACAGCGACGATGGGGGGCGCACGTGGAAGGTGGGCGGCGACGTCGGTCTGCATACCAACGAGTGCCAGGTGGCGGAGATTATCGCCAGCGAGTCTTCGGAGTTGCTCATCAATTGCCGCAACCATTGGGCGCGCTCGGGCAACATGCCGGACCTGGCAGGCAAACGCATCGTCAGCCGCTCCCGCGATGGCGGGCTCACATGGTCTGCGCCGGAATTTGATGCGGCCTTAATCGAGCCAGCCTGCCAAGCCAGCTTAATTCGCTTAGCCTGGCCGGAGCAAGGGGGTCGGAGCGTGCTGCTGTTCTGCAATCCCGCCACAACCAAGGAACGCACGAACTTGACGGTTCGCGCGAGTTTTGACGAGGGGCGCACGTGGCCGGTAAGCAAGCTGATCGAAGCGGGACCTTCGGCCTATTCCTGCCTGACGCGCCTGCCCGATGGCCGCATCGGACTGCTCTACGAGCGCGGGCCTTACTCGCAACTGGCCTTCCAGAGCCTGGCTCTAGGCGATCTGCGCTAGCGGTGCTATTTCGGCCGCGACGAGTTTGGGCGAACCCGAAGCCCGTGCAATTGCACTAATACCCCTGTGGCCCGAGATTGTCGCGCTATGCCTTTAGCGCACATGGAACTTTCAGCAGATTGAGTTGTATAAACAATCGGGTGCGTTGCGAGATGACGACATCGGGATCGAGCAAATAACTCCATGCGGCGGGCGAACTACGGAAGCGGGTTTAGCCATTGCGCTTTACGGGGCCTGGATCGGGATGATGCGACCGTTGCCTGCCGATGCCTCTCGATGGTTGCGCGGAATCCTCCGGGCGTTGGGCACATCGCTGGTGGTTGTCACGCTGCTGATTGCCGGGGAAGGCGTAATCTTGCGTTGGATGGGCTTTCCTCTGATGCGCGAGCCGGCGCGGTTCTCCGTAGTTCAGTTTTGCCCGCCGCGGGGCAATGGTCCGGCGATCTCGGTGTTTTGGAGCAATGGGGGAGGTCGCGAGCAAGGCGTAAAGCATTACGTGCAACTCCACCGGCCACCGCTAGGCCGCCGCAACGAGTACTTCCAGTGGCCCGACATCACGCCGCGCTCTGCCGTTTGGACCGGCATCACGGGCAAACTGGCGCTGGGCAGTCAAGAAGGAACCATCTTCACGTGGGACGCGTCTGAGTACGGGAAACCTCCCGTTACGTTGGGAGAACATCCCGAGTGCGCGATGCTGCTGTCTGCCAGTGCCGATGGCCGCTGGCTGGCTTCCGCCAACGACGGGTTGCTGTGCCTGTGGGACTTGCAGACTCGCAAGTTGGTGTGGACTCGGAGAAATCTGGTTGTGCGAAGCCTGGCCATGCACTCCTCGAACGCGGTCGTCTGCGGCACGGCACAGGGCTCGGTCTGGCAACTGGATCTGGCAACGGGTCGCACGCTGCGCGAAGTGGCGCGGCATGGGGCCTCGGTCGATGGGATTGCTCTCTCACCGGATGGCCAGCGATTGGCTTCCCTTGGAAACGATCGGCAGCTCGTGCTCAGCGATTGGGAGCGCGCCGAGCCGCTGTGGACCCAGCCGCATCACCCCATCAGCCCCTTGTGCTTTTCGCCTGCGGGGGACGTGCTTGTAACTTGCGGCTTTTACGACAACCTCTGGACGCTCGTCACATGGGAGGCGGCCACCGGACGGAGACAAGCAGATTTGGTGGGGCACACCCACGTCGTTCTGGGCATCACGTGCGCTTCAGACAACACGCTGTACTCCTGGAGCTCCGAAGGTGCGGTGCGCGTGTGGAACCTCGCGCGGGCCAAGCCCGTCCAAGTTCTCAGACCGGAGCCTCCTTGTTGAAACGCGGAGTTCACCATGACCTCGTACCTATTGCATGGCTGGCAACATCAATTACGGCAGCTGATCGGCCCGCGAGATTTGGCCACAACGCTGTTTGCTGGCCTGTGGCTGTTCATCGCCTACGTCTCGGTACACGATGGTTACCTCGTGGCCCTCAATCGCAACGTAATTCTGGAAGCGGAGCTGAATCCGCTCGGGCTGCATTTGCTACGGGCCGCGGAAGGGCAGGTCTGGGGACTCTTGGCCGTCAAGACGGCGGGCACTGTGCTGGCCTGCAGCGCGCTGTTGCTGCTGTTCTGGCGTAATCGCCGCATCGGCTCGGCAGTCGCCGTGGGCTTGGCTGCCTTTCAATTTGCCCTGCTGCTGTTCTTGTCGCTGTGAGCCCACTCACCCATTAACGCTGTGAGCCCCAGCTCACCCATTAACGCTGTGAGCGTCAAGTCTCACGCAGGTAGCGCGAGAGCCGTGGGGCCGAGCGTGACGATCGTGAACTCGCGAGGAGGGTTGGCCGCCAGATAGTGGTTAATGCTCTCCGGCGAGAGTTGATCGACCAGCCCGCCCACTTCGTCCAGCGTGCGGGCATGACCCAGATGAAACCAATCGCGCGCCAGGCTGCCGCTGCGGCTGGAGCTCGATTCCTGCTGCATGATCAGGCCGCTCTTGACGCGGGCCTTTAATCGCAGCAGCTCTTCCCGCGTGATGCCCGCGGCCAGACGCTGCAACTCGGCCAGCGTGACGTCGAGCGTTTCCTGGGCTCGTTCCGTGCCGGTTCCGGCGTAGCACAGCACGCTTCCGCGATGCTTGAGACTGTGCAGCGTGGCGTAGACGCTGTAGCATAGGCCGCGTTTCTCTCGCACCTCCGTGAAAAGCCGCGCGCTCATGCCGCCGGAGAGCACGCCCACGGCGCCTACCACCTGGAAGTAATCGGGGTGACTGTAAGGCACGGCATCGTAAGCGATAGCGATCTGCGTTTGACTCGATTCGTGCTCGATGTGCGCGCGGCTTTGGCTGCGGGGTTCTTCGCGCACCGCGGGAGGCTCCACGGTTTTCCAATCGCCCAGCATGCGTTCGACCAGCATCCGCAGCTCGTCCCAGTTGATGCGGCCAGCCACGCCCAGAATTGTGCCGTTGGGGCGGTAGAGCCCGGCATGCAATGCGCGGATGTCTTCCACCGTCGCCGACTCCAGGCCCTCGATGTCTCCTTGGCTCGGCCTTCCCCAGGGGATCGGATAGTGCCTGCGCCCGAGTTCCAGCATCACCTTTTGGCCCGGCTCGTCTTCGATCGATTGCAACTCTTGCAAGGCCACCAGACGGCTGGCCTCCAGCTGCTCGTCGGGCAAATGCGGACGTCGCAACAGATCGGCGTAGATCTGCAGTGCGGCCGGCAGATTCTTAGCCAAGGTGGCCCCGCGGTAATTCGTGTGCAGCTCCGAGACGCCTTCGCCGCGCTCCACGCCAAGATTATCGAGATCCTCGACAAACTTGCGGCTATCCCGCGCCCCGCAGCCGCGCATGCACAGCTCATTGGTGAGCGTGGCCAGACCCGCGCGCTGGGGCGGGTCGAAGACGCTGCCGGCTGGCGTCAGGAAGGTGAACGCGGCCGATTCCAGAGACATCATCGGCTCGGCCACCAGGACCAGACCGTTCTCGTAGGTGTGCGACAGAATTCGCTGCGACAAGGGCGTGCTCGATGGTGATTTGTGTAGGGTTCGTGGCGGAATGCCATCGTATTCTACGGCCGCGAAGAAACCCGCACAAAGGGGTGAGCATTCGGGACGACGGAACTCACGGCACAGCACCGGGTTTCATAGGTCAGGGCCATTCGCGCATGTCAATTGCCGGCCCTAGGCGTAGCTTAAGGGTTGGCATAGACTTAAGCACTTGGGTGCCACGCGGTGATTTCGCCCGTTGGGGCGGCGCGGCACGAGTCCGCAAGGAGCGAGAAACTACCTTTGGCGGTCAGTGAATCGAGCGTTCAGGAATACGTGCTCCGGGATCCGGATGTGCGGCTGATGCTGGAGGTGCGCGACGATAACGCCGCCGCCTTCGAGGAGTTGATGCTGCGCTATCAGAATCGCCTGGTCACCATTCTCGATCACCTCACCGGACGCCGCAACCGGGGCGAGGAGCTGGCCCAGGATGTCTTCCTGCGGGTGTATCGCTCCCGCAAGAGCTACGTGCCGGGGTCCAAGTTCTCCACCTGGCTGTTCACCATTGCCAACAACGTGGCCTCCAACGATCTGCGCAACATGGCGCGGCGGCGGGAGGTGCATCTGGACTCCCAGGAC
>JBGTDH010000177.1:0-5410 GCA_041748435.1 Pirellulales bacterium | reverse complement strand
CTCATGCGTCGCGCTCGCTCTTCCCAAAAACGTCCCCTCTTGCTTGCCGAATTGGAAGCCCGTTACAAAGACTCTTCATAGCCCCCGAGCGGGTCGTTGTTTTTTATGCGCCCCGTTGGACGTTGGGTTCGCGCAATCTGTCCGGCTACAATGGAGCCGGGAATTGCGACTTCTGCGAGGCAACCGTCATGTCAAACTACCGCAACTTCGTTAGCGACTTTCCCCAGCGTTGTGACGACTTATTGCGTCACTTCTTCCACGAAGCCAACGCGAGGAAGCGCGACGTTACTCTCATGCTTACGGTTGCGACGGCTGGATTCGTTATGCCCTTTGAACGCCTTCGGCCCTTGAGACGTGGCGTGCATCCAACTCGCGACCGAGAGCGGCATGAAGAGGCGGCCCAAAGTTTTGACGCGATGCTTCGAGGTTCGTTCTCGGAATCGGCGTTCTGGGATGAATTGGACTCGGCGCATTGGTTTTATGCCGCGAAGGTTGAGAACGAAAACCGCGACCTCGACGCTTGGCCAGAGTTGCAGGATCCCCAGGCAGTTTCGTTGACCGAATAGACGGAGACTATTCTGAGCGGGATCCGCAATGCGCTCGCGCACCGGTGGCCTTCCATCACTTTCTCAAGAACTGGTTTGCCTTCCTGAAAACCTTGCGGATGCCAGCCAGCCTATTCAGTCCAGCCTCAGATGAACAACGCGTGGCGTAGTTTTTGCAGCCTACTGCGAACCCCCCTTTTGCACCTGCCAGACCATTGTCGGCCCATAGTGGTAGTGCTGACCAAGGCAGCCAATGCAGTGGAACGTCCGACCTTGATCGTCCGCGAATGGCTGTCCCAAACCGATGGCTTGCTCGCTGCTGATAGACACGTTCCCGTGCAGGCGTCGTAGCTCACGATAGGGGCTATGAGCACCCAGGCACATGGAGCCGTCGGTGACAATCAGGCCGCCATCGATCAGCTTGTCCAACACTTCGTGGATGAGCCAACGCCGTCGGCGTTTCCGGCGATGCCATTCGCGAACTGTCAGCCACAGCGTTCCGCTGCCCCCCTCCGCACTGTCGCCGCGATAGAAGAACACGCCCAGCCGGTCGATTTGGCGCCGCATCGCGCTGGGACCGCGCCGCCGATGCCGATGCACCCGAACTTGCCGCCCGGTGTCCAATTCGACGTACGTCTCCGTAAGAATCTCGGGCGCGCGACCTTGGTATTTCGGGTCGTCACTCCACTCTTCCTCGGGCAATGCGGCAAGCTGCATGCTCGCGTTCAGCAACTCGTAACCCTCCTCGACTGACAAGATGGGCTTTGGTCGTCGTGGCGGATGCTCGTGAAAGTAACCGATATCCACAAACCAGAAGTCGTCGCAATATGGACTGAACACGGTAAGCGGCAGCGACAGATCATCCCCGCTGCACGGGTAGAATAGCGTCGTACCCGCGATCGGCCGAAGCGCCGCCGCATCGAAAATTGGCTTTGTGTCTGCCATAAGCGGTCAGCGGTCGCGCTAAAGGCTTTCCTGTATTGCCGTTCGGCGGCTGCCACCGGCTTGAGTATAATCGAGCGGGGGCTGGCGCAGAGGTTGTTAGTGAACCATCCGTCCACAATCCAACTCGCAGACCGAAGGGTTATCAAGTGAATCCAAAAGATGCTCTTCGGCTTCTTTCAGCGCGGCGCGATGAGATCTGCCGCCGGTTCGGTGTGGGCGAGCTGGCAATTTTCGGATCGGTGGCCCGCGGCGAAGCCCGTCCGGATAGTGACCTCGATGTGCTGGTGGCTTTCGAGGGCCGGCCTGACTTCGATCGCTTCATGGGGCTGAAGTTGTATCTCGAAGAACTGTTCGGGGGCCGCGACGACCTGGTGACCGAGCGCGCCTTGCGGCCGGAGATGCGCCCCCAAGTGGATCGAGAGGCGATCCATGTCCCGTGATTGGAAGCTGTATCTGGCCGACATCCGCCGCTGCTGCGAGCGGGTGCATCGCTACACGTCCGGGATGACCCAGCAGCAGTTCCTGGCCGATGACCGGACCTATGATGCCGTCGTCAGGAACTTGGAGATCATCGGCGAGGCGGTGAAGGGCCTGCCGCCGGACGTGCGGCAGCAGATGCCGAACATTGAGTGGCAGAAGATCGCCGGCATGCGGGACTGGCTAGCCCATGCGTATTTGGGATCGATGCCGACATTCTTTGGGACGTCATCGAGAATCATGTTGCGCCGCTGTCGCAAGCCGTGCAGGCGTTTCGCGACGCGAACCCTGATCAACCGCGAGTTCCAGGCGACGACCCTCAGGCAGCGCTCTATTAATAGAGGCTCAACTGGCTCACTGCTGGTTCGAGCAATCGGCGGACTTCGACTGGCAAGACGTTCCAGGGCCCATCGAGCGAGCCGGTTTGAACTCCCAACAACGCTTGTGCCACCAAGAACCGTGGCGTTGTGACGGTGCCATGATCATTAGCGACTTTTGCGATGGAGGTCTTATGCCGCTGCCTTTTGCGAGTCGTCCGGGCCTGAAATCATTGACTTGCCTCGCGATCTGTATCGGATGGTGCGCAAATGTCATGCCCCGCGCTGCATGCGCTGACGAGCTGCTGCTGGCGGAAGGGGAGTCACGCCTATTCCTGGCCAATGCAGACGGCTCGGGAATGAAACGACTGGCCGACCTGGAGAAATACACCGTCCAGGGCTCGCCCACGTGGTCGCGCGACGGCAAGCTCATTGCCTTCGACGCCCATCAAGCGGGCCAGACCAGCGATCAAACCCAGATTGTGGTCGTCCACGCCGACGGCAGCGAACCGCGGGCCCTGATCGACGGCGCGATGCCCAGCTTCTCTCCCGCCGGCCACCGCCTGACCTTTTCCCGCTACGGCGCCAACCGCGGCGTTTGGGTCATGGCCACCAGCGGTCCCGAGAAAGAGCTGGTGCTGCTGGACGAAGAGGGGTGGAGCGCCGATTGGTCTCCGGATGGCCAACGCATCGCTTACTCCAAACGCACGGGCAAAGGGGATAACTTTGTCATCTTCGATTTGGTGGAAGGCACGAGTACGCGGTTATTCAAGGAAGGAGAGGAGCCGTACAGTTCCCTCTTCTGGAATTTCATGTGGTCTCCGGATGGGCGGCAGATCGTCTTCCGGGGAACGAAGCACGACAATCAAGTGGAAGTGGGCGTCATCGATACGCGCGGCGCCGAGCACGGGCTGATCACGCGGCTCTTGGAAAAGACGAACCGCATTACCTCCAATTTTGCCTGGACGCCCGACGGCGGCCGGATCTTGCTCAGCATTGCTTGCCCCGAGCGCGAGAAACGCACGCAGCTTTACGCGCTCAATCCCCGCACGCTCGACCTTCCTGAGTTGCTTTCGGGGCAGGACCCCGCCTTGATGTACGGCGGATTAGCCCTCTCCCCCGACGGCCAGCGTTTACTCACGACCGTTCGCAAGCCAAAGCCTGCCGCCAAGAACTAACTGCCATCTGCAAACGTGTGCGACGGACCACCCGGGAGAACTTGATCTTTCAAGAGATTGAGCACACGAGAAACTACCCGTGCGGTTGGCAACCTGCCGGGGACGGGAAAGGACATCGAACCGTCGCCGCCGATCGAATCGGTTGCAGCGCCGTTGCCGTACACAATTACGCCGACGGATCGGTTCATGGCTACTCGCCTTGTCTGAGCAAGCGGCGGACTTCGAGGGGCAAGGCGTTCCAAGTTGAGGCATATGTTTCTTCCAGCGGCACGTTGATGTACCGCTCCTCGTGCAGGAACAGCGGCATGTCGGGCAGCGGGTCGCCGACCGCAACGGGCTCCACGTAAGCCATTCGGCTCGGCAATGCCTGGTAGGCGGCAATCGTGAGCGGCTTGTCCGGGGGCAACTCGAACGGCTCGTTGGAGATCTCGTCCCAAATCGCCTGGTGAATGCCTTGAGGATCTCGCGGGCCGGGCGGGAACAAATCGATCACGAGCAGATTCACGCCCTGGTGGATCAGGTCTGTCGCTTTCTCCACGAAAACCTCCAAGGCACGCTTGCTGTCCTTGTTTCCCGGCGACACGATCTCGACCACTGCGACGACGTGCCCCAATTCGTGATGAATGGCAATGCGGCGCGCCTTGCGGGCGAAACGTTCGTTCTCTGGCAGGGCAGCCATCATATAGCGGGTCTTGGGCCGGTCCGGGGCAAGTGCCACGCCGCCCGCGTCATTCGGGAGGGATCGGGTGTGCAGTGTCACCACGTCCCCTTCAGGTCCGCTGATGATCTGCTCCGCCATGGCGAAATAGCCGGCCGGCAAGAGGCCGGCATTCAGCCGGTTGGAAAGGGTGGCCGTCCACAGGAAGTGAAAGTTGTGGAAAACCCCTGACCGAACGCGGGTCCAATCGTGAATAGGCATTTCGCATCTCCGGCTTCATGATACCGTTCGCCGCGCGTAGCGTCATCAGCCCACAGGGGTCGGGGCAGCCCATCATCTTTGCGAACGCCTCACGAGAAGTTAGATTCATGGTGGCGGGAAACTCTCGCGTTGGCGTCAAATATCGCAAGGAGGCCGGTATGGCTCAGAAGAAGCCCAAGAAAAAAGTGATAGCCCGCGCCGCGAGGCGAAGCGTCCGCCGGGCGGCACGTTGGCGCGCGAGTTGGAGCGAATGGAGGAGCTCGTGCGCCACAAGAAGCTGCCGCAAGCTCGGCAGGAGCTGGCGAGGCTCTGTCACAGCTATCCGAATCGGGAGGAGCCCCTGGCGCTGTTGGCCCACGTCTGTCAAAAACTGGGGGATTCCAAGGAATTGCAGCACGCTTGCGAGCGGCTGCTGAAGTTCCGTCCGGACGACCGGGAGCTCACGCTGTTGTGGGCCGGCAGCAGCCTCGAGTCCGCCCGCCCCGCTACCGGCCGGCGTGCGATGCTGCGGTTCCTGGCCCGTTGGGCGGACGATCCCTTGGCCGAAAGCGTTCGCGGTCAGGTCAGCGATATCGAGCGGCACATCCGCGGCTATCTCGGAAGTTATGGGCTCCCCGATCAGCGGATGTGGGAACTGGCCGATGATCACGAACAAGTCTTGACGCTCGTTTCACGAGCTCAGCATCAACGTGCCCGCGAGCTCGCGGAGAGGCTGCTTCAGCGGCAGCCCGATTTCGTGGCGGGATGGAACAATCTTAGCTTGGCACGGTTCTACCTCGGTGATCTGGCCGGGGCGATCGCCGCTTCGCGACGGGCGCTTGAGTTGGAGCCGGACAACTATCAGGCGCTGTCGAATTTGATCCGCTATTGGACGCTGGGCGGGCATCGTGAGGAAGCGCTGGCGCTGGTCGCCGGCTTACAGCGGCCCGATCGGACAGCGTCGACCTGTTTGTCAAGCAGGCGGAGGCCCTGGCGATTCTGTCCGATGACGAAGGTGTGCTTCAGATGCTCGCAGCGGCGGAGCGACGC
>JBGTDH010000176.1:0-2256 GCA_041748435.1 Pirellulales bacterium | reverse complement strand
AATGCGTACGGCAGCATGCACCCCGGCGGCGCCCAGGTGGGGATGGCGGATGGCTCCGTGCGATTCCTGCAAGAGAACATCTCGCCGATCACATTCCGCGCTCTGGGGACTCGCAAGGGTGGCGAAGCGATCAGCGGCGGGAATTTCTAGGCCGAGGTCGGGGATCAGGATTCCGGGATCAGGGTGACACATGGTTCGATGGCGTGGTCTGGTGTTCGTGGGCGGTCTGATGAGCTTGCTCAGCGGGTGCGGTGACGGGCTGAGCGTCGCCGAGGTCGAGGGAGTTGTGACGGTCGGAGGGAAGCCGATGGAGCAAATCCAAGTGGAATTCGTGCCGTTGGGCACGGGCATCCCGTCGGTCGGCATCACGGATGCGTCTGGCCGCTACTCATTGACCACCAACGACGGCAAGCAGAAAGGCGCCTTCGTGGGTTCGCATCGCGTGGCCGTGCGGGATGCCGCGGTGTTGGGCAACCAGTTTCTGGGCCGCGCGGGGGAGGATGTCGATATGAGCCAGGGGCGCAAGACTCGCATCTCCCTGGCTTATGCCGATGCCCAAAGAAGCCCGCTGACCAAGGATGTTGAGGCCGGAAAAAAGAACGACATCGCCCTTGAGGTCGAGCCGGCCAAGAAGTAGGAACTCGCGTGGCCAAGACGATCGCCACTTCCACTGCGTCGGCACTCCCCGCGCGCATCGTGTCGCTGGATCAGTTCCGCGGTTACACGGTGCTGGGGATGTTTCTAGTCAACTTTGTCGGCTCGTATGCCGCTGTGGCCGCGGCGCTTCCGTTGCTGAAGCATCATCACACGTTCTGCAGCTATGCCGATACCATCATGCCGCAGTTCTTGTTCGCGGTGGGCTTTGCCTACCGCATGACGTTTCTTCGACGCTGCGAAACGCACGGCTGGCGATCGGCGGCGGCGAAGGCCTGGAAGCGCAACCTGGGGCTGCTGCTGGTGGCGCTGTTTGTGCATCGGCTGGATGGTCAGTACGCCACTTGGGCCGAGTTGCGCGAGGCCGGAGGGTGGGGCGTGTTGGGCACCGCCTTTGAGCGCAACTACTTTCAGACCTTGACTCACATTGCCGTCACGTCGCTGTGGGCTTTGCCCGTGATCGCCGCGAGGCCCGGTTGGCGGATCGTGTATGCGGTGCTCTCGGCGGTGCTGTTTCACGCGCTCTCGGAGTACGGCTACTACACGTGGGTGATGCACCGCCCGGGCATCGACGGCGGACCCTTGGGGTTTCTCACCTGGACCGTTCCCTTGCTGGTGGGCACCCTGGCCTACGATCTGAAGCGAGCCAGGCAATTTCCAGCGATGGCGATGCTCGCGGGCGGAGCGGCACTCATGCTGTTGGCCTATGCGCTGTCTTGCCTGAATCTCGTTTCGCCTTCCAACGGCTACGGAGGCGACTCTTGGACTGCGATGCTCGTCGAGCCGCCGTTTGTACCGCCCACGCAGCCGGTCAACATCTGGACCATGAGCCAACGCGCGGGGAGCGTCTCTTATCTCACCTTCGGCGCCGGATTCTCCCTGGCGTTGTATGCGCTGTTCGTGCTGGCCTGCGATCAGGCCGGCTGGCAGCTTGGCCTGTTTCGCACGTTGGGCTCGAATGCCCTGCTGGGCTACATCCTGCACGGCCTGGTGAATAGCGCCCTCAAGCCGTTCGTGCCCAAGGACAGTCCGCTGTGGTTCGTGTTCGCCGGGTTCGCGGTATCGCTGGCTCTCTGCTATGTGTTCCTGCGCTATTTGGAACGTCTGAACATCTATCTGCGGCTGTGAGAGAGTGGGTGGCATGCGGTATGCTCCACGTTGATTCCCGCATGCCTACCAACCTGCCGGTGCTCTCATGCCCAATCGCCTGGCTGATGAAACGAGTCCTTATCTCTTGCAGCACGCTAACAATCCGGTCGATTGGCATCCGTGGGGACCCGAGGCATTAGCACGGGCCAAGGCGGAGCAGAAGCCGATCTTTCTGTCGATCGGATACTCCGCCTGTCATTGGTGCCATGTGATGGAGCACGAAAGCTTCGAGAACGCGGAGATCGCGGCGCAGCTCAACGCGGGATTTGTGGCGATCAAGGTCGATCGCGAAGAGCGGCCCGATCTGGACCATATCTATATGACGGCCGTGCAATCGATTGCCGGTCGCGGCGGCTGGCCGATGTCGGTCTTTCTGACGCCGGACCTGGAGCCATTCTTCGGCGGTACGTACTGGCCGCCCACCTCGCGCGGCGGCATGCCGGGCTTCGATCG
>JBGTDH010000175.1:0-4899 GCA_041748435.1 Pirellulales bacterium | reverse complement strand
AGCCCCCAGTCCCTAGCCTCTAACCCCTCAGATTCCATGTTCCAAGAAGACGATGTCCAGGCCGTCCGACGTTTGAACGAGGCCTACAAGCAAGTCACCGGCGAGCTGTCCAAGGTTATCGTCGGACAGCAAAGCGTGATCGAGGAACTGCTCGTGGCCATGTTCGCCCGCGGGCATTGCCTGCTGGTGGGCGTGCCGGGCCTGGCTAAAACCCTCATGATCCGCACGCTGGCCGACACGCTCTCTCTCAAGTTCAATCGCATCCAGTTCACGCCGGACCTGATGCCTTCCGACATCACGGGCACGGAAGTCATTCAAGAAGACAAGGTCAGCGGCACGCGGGCTTTCCGCTTTCTGGAAGGTCCCATCTTCGCCAACGTCATTCTGGCCGATGAGATCAACCGCACGCCGCCGAAGACGCAGGCCGCGCTGCTGGAGGCCATGCAGGAGCATCAGGTCACGGTCGGCGGCACGCGGCACAAGCTCAAGGAGCCGTTCTTTGTGCTGGCCACGCAGAACCCCATCGAGCAGGAAGGCACCTACCCGCTGCCCGAGGCGCAGTTGGATCGGTTCATGTTCAACGTGTTCGTCGATTATCCCAGCGAAGAAGAAGAGCTGGAGATCATCAAGCGCACCACGGCGGACATCGAGCACAAGCTCACGGCCACACTGTCGGCGGAAGACATCATGTCTTTGCAGCAGATTGTGCGGCGCGTGCCGGTGGCCGATCACGTGAGCCGCTACGCGCTGAAGTTCACGCGCCTCACGCGGCGCGAGCATGGCGATGTTCCGGACTTCATCAGCGATTACGTAAGCTGGGGCGCCGGACCGCGTGCCAGCCAGTATCTGGTGCTTGGGGCGAAGGCCCGCGCCGTGTTGCACGGGCGGTTCTACGCCAGTTGCGAAGACATTCGCGCCGTGGCCGCTCCGGTGCTGCGGCATCGGATCATGACCAACTTCAACGCAGAGGCCGAAGGGGTGAAGCCGGACGATATCGTTGCGCGTCTGACAGAGATCATTCCGGCCGACGACCGTGAACCGGGCGATCGCCGCGTGCCGGAAGTGTTTCGCACGGCAGGGGCGGGGTAAAGAAATGTCAGTAGTCCGTGGTTAGTAGTCAGTGGATTGACCTGACTTGCGACTGACAACTAACTACTGACTACGGACCAAACATGGAAAACTATCAAAAGTATCTCAACCCCGAGACGCTGGCCCAACTCCAAGGCCTGGAGCTGCGCGCGCGGCTGATCGTGGAAGGGTACGTCTCGGGTGTGCATCGCAGCCCGTTTCATGGATTTTCCATCGAGTTTGCAGAACATCGCGAGTACGTTCCGGGAGACGATTTGCGGTATGTCGATTGGAAGGTCTTCGGCAAGACCGACAAGATCTATCTCAAGCAGTACGAGGAGGAAACCAACCTCGTTAGCTATTTGCTGTTGGACACCAGCGAGAGCATGCGCTACCAGAGCGAGCAGGCGGCCATGTCCAAGCTGGACTACGCCAAGTGCATCGCCGCCAGCCTCTCGTATCTCATCTTGCAGCAGCAAGACAGCGTGGGCCTGGTCACATTCGATAAAGAAGTGCGGGCTCTGGTCCGCTCCAGCAGCAACCCTTCGCACTTGAAGCAACTGTTGCACGTGATGGAAGAATCGGTCCCCGAGCGCAAGACCGCCACCGGGCCGATCTTTCATGATCTCGCCGAGCGCCTGCGGAAACGCGGTATTGTGATCGTGCTGAGCGACATGTTCGACGACGTGGCCGCCATGATGGCGGGGCTGAAGCACTTCCGGCACCGCCGGCACGAGGTGGTGATTTTTCACATCCTCGATCCGGCCGAGTTGGACTTCCCTTTCCGCAAGACCACGCTGTTCAAGGGGCTTGAACAGCTTCCGGACGTGCTGACTGATCCGCCCACGCTGCGAAAGGCATACCTGGAGGAGTTCAATCGTTTCCTGCGTGAACTGAAGAAAGGCTGCCGCGCGCAGCGGATTGATTACGTGCAGTTGCGCACGGATCAATCGTTGGAGGTGGCGCTAACGAGTTATCTGGCGAGCCGCATGGCAAGGGCGAAATAAAGGCAGTCAGTAGTCCGTGGTCAGTAGTCAGTAGCCCACTAACCACTAACCACTAACTACTAACCACTAACCACTAACCACTAACCACTAACCACTAACCACTAACCACTAACCACTAACCACTAACCACTAACCAATCCATGCCCTCAACCGCGCCACTAGTTGCCTTCTTCACCAACCCGCTGATGCTGGGGTGGCTGGCGGCGGCGGCTGCGCCGTTGATCATTCATCTGTGGAACAAGCGGAAGTACCGCGAGGTGTCGTTCGCGGCGATCGAGTTCCTGCTGGCGGCGTTGCGGAAGAACTCTAAACGCATCCAGGTCGAGCAGTGGCTGCTGTTGGCCGTCCGCACGCTGATCATTCTGCTCTTGGTGCTGGCCGTCTCCGAGCCGTTTCTGGAGCAAGCGGGACTGCGGTTCAGTCCGGGGCAGAAGACGCACAAGGTGCTGGTGCTGGACGGCTCATTCTCCATGGCCTACAAGCCCACGGACAAAAGCCGCTTCGAGCGGGCGCGGGAACTGGCGGTGCAGATCGTCGACGAGAGCAGCCAGGGGGACGGCTTCACGCTGGTGCTGATGAGCCAGCCGCCGCGCGTCGTGGTGGGCACGCCCGCCTTCGAGCGGACCGACTTTGTCAAGGAGATCGAAAACCTGCGGCTGCCGCACACCGGGGCAGATCTGCCGGCCGCGCTGGAAAAAGTCGAGGAGATTCTGGCCAGCGCGCGGCGAGACTACTCGCGGCTCGTGCAGAGCGAAGTGTTCTTCCTCTCCGATCTAGGGCGTCACGGCTGGGCGCCGGAGTTGGGCAGCCCGCAGGCCGTGACCGAGTTTCGGGAGCGGAGCCAGCGCATTTCCGAGCAGGCCCGGCTGGTGGTCATCGATCTGGGTCAGGCCGGGAGCGACAATCTGGCGGTGACCGGCGTGCAAATGAGCGAGCCGTACGTGCTGGCCGGGCGGGACGCAAACATCGTGGTGCAGGTGAAGAGCTTCGGCCGCCAGTCCCACACGCAGCATCTGGCGGAATTGTTCGTTGATGGCCGCCGCGCGGGCGAAGAGCATGTCGACGTGCCGGCCGGGGGGGAGGCCACGCTCGGCTTCTCGTACCGCTTCGATTCACACGGCGACCATGCGATTGAAGTGCGGCTCGCGCCGGACTTGCTGGAGATCGACAATCGCCGCTGGCTATCGTTGCCGGTCAAAGAGCAGCTTCGCGTGCTGGTAATCGATGGCAAGCCCTCGGGCGAACCCTTCGGCGGCGCGGCAGATTATCTGGCCGTGGCGCTCGCTCCGCGATCGGCGGAGCAGGGCAGGGGGGAGGTGCTGGTGGAAGTGGCCAGCGAGCGCGAGCTGCTGGAGCGAGACATCCACGCCTACGACGCCGTATTCCTGGCCAACGTGCAGCAGTTCACCCGCAGTGAATCGCAAGTTCTCAGCAGTTACGTCCGTCGCGGTGGCGGGCTGGTCTTCTTCCTGGGCGATCAGGTGCGCCCCGACAGCTACAACGAATACCTGTTCGCCGCGGCCGATTCGCCGACGCGCGTGCTGCCGGCCCGCTTGGGCGCCACCGTGGCCGAAAGCCAATACCGCTTCGAGCCCGGTGATTACCGGCATCGCATCATCAGCATCTTCCGCGGCCAGGAGCGGGCCGGATTACTTACCACGCCGGTATACAAATATGTCAAGCTGAACGTGCCGCAGCCGGCCACGGCCCGCGTGGCGCTGCAGTTCGAGAACGGCGATCCCGTGATCGTGGAAGAGCAGATTGCGCGAGGCCGCGTGTTGCTGGTGGCGACCAGCGCCGACATCTCTTGGACCACCATGCCCATGTGGCCCAGCTACGTGCCGGTGGTGCAGGAGTTGCTTTCCGCGGCCGTCGGCGGAAGCTGGTCGGAGCGCAACGCCGAGGTGGGGCAGATGCTGGGAAATACGCTCCGCTCGCCGGCCACGGATGTGCGCATCGACATCCAGCCGCCGGAAGGGGAAGCCCGGCAAGTGAAACTCGGCGGGGAAGGGGACTACGCCGCCTGGAGCTATGGCGAGACCGACACCAGCGGCGTGTACGTGGCCAAGCTGGGGCCGCCTCTCTCGCGGAACGAAAGCTACGCCGTGAACGTCGATACCGCGGAGAGCGACCTCACCAAGTTGGACTTGGCGGAGCTCAAGAGCGATGAAGTCTGGCCCAACATCAACTTCGATTACATCACAAGTTGGCAGAACCTTGATGAGCAGCCCACGGGCGAGATCAGCCGCCGGGCCACGTATCATCGGTATTTGCTCTACAGCGTGCTTGGCTTGATCTTCGCAGAGACATTGTTGGCCTGGCAATTCGGGAGAAGAACGGCATAGCAATATGAACGGCAACCTTCCAACCTGGCTGGAGCAGCTGCTCGGCGTGAATGCCGCCGAGTCCGGGGAAGGTACGGTTTGGGGGTTGGACCATACCTGGACCTGGGCGCCGTGGGTCACGGTGCTGTTCGTCGCCGCCACGGTCACGCTGATCGTGGGTGTCTATCTGCGCGAAGGCCGCACCGCGGGCCAACGCTCGGCTCTGATGATGGCTCTGCTGCGGCTGGGGACCGTGGCCATCGTGCTATTCATGCTGGCCGAGTTCGTCCTTTCCGGGCAACGCACGGGCTTGCCCTACGTGGTGGTGCTGGTCGATGATTCCGAGAGCATGGGCATTATCGATCGCTACGACGACAAGCTCCGAGCAGCGCTGGACAAGCGGATCGAAGCCGCCCGCCTCAGCGAGCCGACGCGCTTGAATCTGGCCAAAACGCTGCTGTTGGAGAACAAGGGCCGCCTGCTCTCGGAGATCGAGCGGC
>JBGTDH010000174.1:0-3230 GCA_041748435.1 Pirellulales bacterium | reverse complement strand
ATGGCATCGGGCCACTATTCGTCGCAGGACCAGCTACTAAGGGAAGCACTTCGTGCGTTAAAGCGATCTGATGAAACGCGACACGGTGACGAGGTGACTGCAATCCAAGAAGGCATCGACGACATGGAAGCCGGGCGCGTCAAACCGCTGCGCGAGTTTGATCGGGAGTTTCGCCATCGCAAGAACATCGGCTAGATTCGGATATGCACGCGCTTCTGATCACGAGCCGCGCGCAGCAGGAACTCGATCACAACCATGAATGGTGGGCCAGGCATCGTTCCCCAGAACAGGCCGGCCGCTGGTATACCGGCTTCATCGAGGCACTGCTGCTGCTTGAAGTGGATCCCGAGCGATTTGGAAGGGCCGCCGAAAGTGATCTGTTTTCGCACGAGATTCGCCAACTGAACTATGGCTTGGGAAAGCCAACCCACCGTGCTCTACACGATTCGCGGAGACAAGGTGGTTGTATTGCGGGTACGGCATTTGGCCCAGGAGCCGCTTTCCGCGAATGACCTCTCGACTGGTTAGACCATTCGACGAGCGATCCGCCGGGTAGTGGTACAGTTTGGGCCAAATTCGCCGGGTGTCTAGGGAAAAAGTAGGGACATCACTCAGCCGCCTTCGGCCGACGCCATGCGGCACTACTCTGGGAAGATGATGGCCAGCAGCCAGGAAAATCCATAGAGGAAGAACCAGATGAGGGCCGCGCCAAGTAACGCACCAATGACTGGCGCACGCTTTGTGCGGACTAGGCCAAAGGCAAATCCAAAGCCTGCCCCGATTCCGGTTATTGCCAACTGCGGCGACCACGGCCCTAGGCGGATGACTGCAAAAGAGACGGCCAGCAGCAGGACGGCAATTGCTAACTGACGCAAACTGAACTGGCGCATGCTGAGATTCTACCGCGCCTCGCATGAAAAAGCCGCTGGTGTTGCTAGCGGCTGCTAGCGGCTTCAGGATCAACGGGGCCTAACCCATCGCCCGGTTGAACAGTTCCTCAAACGTCCACAGGTGGTCCGTAACGTGGGCCAACATCGCGGCAGTGGGACGCAACCGGCCAGCTTCCCCGCTATCGTCCGTGTGCCGAGTGCGCCAGACGTAGTTGTAATAGGCAACGTACATGCTGATGGCAGCCGCAAGGTTCGCAGTTTCTTGGAGAAGCCAAGGGACAACCGGGCGAAGCGCTCATCGGGCCGATGTTGCCACGAATCACGCGGCGCTCCGTCCAACCGCCTGCTGAAATCAGCCAAGCGGGAGTCCGCCAAGAGCTAGCGGAGAGAGGGGGAATCGAACCCTACGGGCGCAGACCCGTTTCCTACTGCGGGGTTCTGAGATACGAGAACCATTTTGCCATGACCAGGCACCAATTGTATACATGCGTACATTTTCAGACAACACGCCGTATTCAGTTAGATCGGTCGGGACTGCCACATTAGACCAGCTAATAGGAAAACGCGCAACTTGCCCAGATTACCAAGCTGCAAGAGAACCCGCTATACTGGACGGCATGGACGCGAAACCGAGCCAAGCCGATCTGCGCAGGGAGTACAGAAGGGCGCACTCCAATCCAGATCGCCCATTCCAGTTCACCCTCCGATCGCTGCTTCTCTCAGTAATGTGTGTCGGACTGGCGATTGTGGCTGGCAAAGGCTGTCTTGGTATTGCACGCGATGTCGAACCACTGCGCTTCGAGTCCGTGAATTGGAAGCGTGCTGCACCTATCGAACGCCATCGCACAGTCCGCAGCCAGATGATTGACGACCTGCTACGTCGTGGGCTGCTGAATGGCCTAACCCGTCCAGAAGTCGAGTCGATGTTGGGACCGCCAGAGCCGCATGACTTGGTATCTTTGGGAGTCGACCCCTACAGATGGGACATTGCGTATTACTTGGGCCTTGAACGTGGGGGGGTTTGGTCGCTGGATTCTGAGTTTCTCGCAATTCGCTTTGGCGATGCTGGCCACGTCGTGGAGTGCAGGAACGTCGTCAACTAAGACACTCATGACCCCACCCTCCAAGACGCCGTTCCAGTTCGGGCTGAAGTCCATCTTTTGGCTTATGGCTGGGGTCGCGGTTGCGGCCGCAGTGGCGATGCGATTCCTGTCACGGTCAACGATCGGTCGCATCGAGTTCGTTGCTGGAGCGGTCGAATGGGTGATCGCGCCGTGTCTTTTTCTTCTGGTCCTGTTCCTGATGCACCGTGGACCAAATCGCTAAGATTCCCCCGCTTTCTCCTGACACTCCGGCGATTTTCCGTCAAACTGCATCCGCCGGACCATCTGGATTTGTCGGCGGGTCTTCCGATAAGATGACGCCTTCCCCGACTCGTCCCACGCTTTCGCCCAGAGGAGTTCGATGCCGGTCGTCAATTTCGTCAACGAGAAGAAACAGTTGCAAGTGGCCGAGGGTTCCAACCTCCGCAGCGCGGCGCTGGACGCCGGCATCCCCCTCTATCCCGGCGTGCATAAGGTGCTGAACTGCCACGGACTGGCTCAATGCGCCGCCTGCCGCGTGCTGATCACCAAGGGGAAGGACAACGCCAGCCAGATGGGACTGCTGGAAAAGTTGCGGCTCAAATGGTCGTTTGTGTTCATCGGCAACGAAGACACCATGCGGCTCTCCTGCCAGACCAAAGTGAACGGCGACATGGATGTGGTCACGCAGCCACAACTCAATTTGTTCGGCGAGAACTTTTTCAGTTGACGAACCCCGTGAATCCCGCACTGCCGGAACGTCGCGCGCGCCGCGGATTTGATACGCTGGAGCAAGAGGCGTTCCTCAACCTGTGGCGCACCTACGATCGCCTGCGGGCAAGCGAAGACGAGCTCTTCTCCCGTTACGATCTGACGCCGCAGCAGTACAACGTGTTGCGCTTGCTGCGGGGCGTGCATCCCCAACCGCTTCCCACGCTCACCCTGGCTGCCCGGCTGGTATCAAGAGCCCCCGACATTACGCGGATGCTGGACAAGCTGGAGCAACGCGAGTTGATCCAGCGGCAGCGGCCCGCCGAGAATCGCCGCCTCGTACAAGTGAGCATCACGCCCCAGGGCCTGGCGCTATTGCGCAAGCTCGACAAGCCCGTCCGCAAATGCCACGAGCATCAGCTCGGCCACCTGGAAACATCCGACCTTCAGCAACTCGTGGCACTACTTGAGCTCGCCCGCCGCCCCCACGAACAAGAGACCGGCGCCTGGGGCACGCATCCGAAAGAAGCAAAGTAACCTCACCCGT
>JBGTDH010000173.1:0-6798 GCA_041748435.1 Pirellulales bacterium | reverse complement strand
CTCGTGAACTACCACGGCGCGGCGGCAAAAGTCCGATCCGTGGTATCCGTGTAATCTGTGGTTCTTCGGTCCGTTGCTCGTTCTTGAGCGTCGCTCCGTCTCAACCACGGATTACACGAATGGCACGGATAAGAGAACCCGATTAACGCACGATGCGTTTCCATTCCAGTTTCGCGTGTTTGAAGTTCAGCAGCAGTGCAAGCTTGAGGCCAGTGATTGCCAGGTAACCAATCATCTGGGCCTGGTGTGTGTCGTTGAAGGCCGTGACGACCTTTGGATCAGCGATGACTGCGTCATCAACGATCAGATCAGGTATCAGCGTCCCGATTAACTGACCGTCGTAATGGACAGGAAACGGCCGCTGTTGTTCGACCCTGTGACCTCGTTTCCGCAGTTCGATCATTAGGGCATTCTCGTAAAGCTTCTCATCCAAACCGGGCTTGAGCGTATTCAAAACCCTCATGGCCGCGCCGATGATGGACTCGCTCAAGTCCTTGTGAACTAGCTCGTGGCTCATGCCTGTCTGTCGCTGTGATCCGTGGTATCCGTGTAATCTGTGGTTCTTCGGTCATCGGATGCTCGTTGCAGCGCGGCCCGCCCCAGGGGCTCCGCGTCGGGCGTTGTGCTCGCTCGATGGTGTTCCTCCTCGAGCGCTATGCCATGAGCACCGTTCGCATTCTCCAACAACGCTAACGCTCCGTCAGCTCCTCCACAGCGATCTCCAACCTCGGCGATGGCGTCGGTGGCGAGTTCCTCCGGCGGCGGGAGGTCGTCGGCGTCTTCGAGGCTGTCGTCCTTGAGCCATTTTAAGCTGTCGAGCCTGAAGTCGCGCAATTGAACGTTAGTTAAGGAAAAGCATCGCCCGCGGTTGCCGCCGAGGTAGCCGTGGCTGTTGGGCTTGGAGTCGATCCTGCATCCTGCATCCCCTCACGCCATCTCCGCGATCAGCTCCAGGCAGATTTCGCGGATTCGGGCGGGGTCGATGTTGGGGTTGCGTTTTTTCGCCTGGCCGACGAAGGCGCCGGCGGCCTGGAGCTTGCCGGCTTGGACGTCGGCCACGGTCTTGGGATTGGCGGCCACGAGCTCGCGGCAAAGTTGTCGCAGCTCGTCTTCGTCGACACGGCCGATGCCGCGCTCTTGCATCACGTCGGCGGCGGTGCGGCCCGATTCCAGCATCGCGGCGAACACTTCGCGGCCGCGCGTGGTATTGAGCTCACCGGCAGAGACGCGCTTCAGTAGATCAGCCAGGCCGGACGGGCGGATCGGGAATTGATCGATCGACTGACCTTGCTCGTTCAGCGTTCGCAGCACGTCTTGCTGGATCCAGTTGCTGGCCTGCTTGCCATCGTCGCAGAGCTCGGCAAGTTCGACAAAGTAACTCACCAGCGGCAGGCCTTGATTCACCAGCACGTCGCTGTCGTAGGGAGTAATGCCATAGGTCTGCTCCAAACGTACTCGCAGCGCGGCAGGCAATTCCCCGAGGCTGGCTCGGACGCTCTCGACTTCCTGCTCGCTCACCGTGACCGGCGCGAGGTCGGGATCGGGGAAGTAGCGATAATCGGCGGATTCTTCTTTCTCGCGTTGTGTGCGCGTGACCTGGGCCACGTCGTCCCAGCCGCGCGTCTGCTTGGGCCGATCTCCCAGCCGGGCGCCGGTCTCCTGCCAGACGCCGTACAAGCGCTCGGCTTCGTAGATCAAGGCCCGCTCCACGGCCCGGAAGCTGTTCATGTTTTTGATCTCCACGATGGGTGTGGGGATCTTTTCGCCCGTGGTGTGGATGTGCAGGTTGATGTTGGCGTCGACCCGCAGACTTCCCTCCTGCATGTTGCAATCGGAAACGCCCAGGTACGTGAGCAGCAGCTTGAGCTCCGTGAGATACGCCTTGGCCTCCGCCGCGGAGCGCATGTCGGGGTGGCTCACGATCTCCAACAATGGCGTGCCCGTGCGATTGAGATCGATCTTGGTATCGGCCTCGCCGGCGTGCTCGTCGTGCAAACTCTTGCCGGCGTCTTCTTCCAAATGAGCGCGGATGATGCCGATGCGCTTGGGTTCGATCTTCCCCTTGGGATCGCTGATCTCCAGCCAGCCCTCGCTGCTGAAGGGGAGATCGTACTGGCTGATCTGATAGCCCTTGGGGAGATCGGGGTAGTAATAGTTCTTGCGATCCCACTTAGTGAACGGCGCGATGCGGCAGTTCAGAGCGACCGCGGTCCTCAGCGCCAGCTCGAACGCACGGCGATTCATCACCGGCAGCGTCCCCGGCATGCCGATGCATACCGGACACGTCTGCGTGTTCGGCGGCCCGCCGAACTTCGTACTGCATCCACAGAACAGCTTACTCTGCGTGAGCATCTGCACGTGAACTTCCAGGCCGATGATGATGTCGTAAGGGGGCACGGGGGAAAGATTCAGGATGCAGGATTCAGGATACAGGATGCGGGATACAGGATGCGGGATGCAGGATGCGGGATGCGGGATTAGGTGCGGTGGCCGGATTCGACGGCTTGAATGAAGCGGTTCAGTTTGCGGCCGAGGTCTTCGATTGCTTGGAGCCATTCGTCCGCTTTGGACGCGAGCGGTTCGTGACAGTCCTTGACGTAGTGAATCCATTCCACGGTTTCATCGCAAGAGGAATGAGCGTAGACCAGGAAGCGTACGAAATCACCTTTGTAGCGCCGCCCGTAGCCCTCCACGATATTCGCGGAAATGGCCTTCGATGCCCGTCGAAGCTGGGAACCGGTTTCATACATCTCGTACTTTGGGAGGAGCAGTGAAAAGCGATGCAAATGCACAGCCAAGGCATGGGAGCTTCGATAAACATCCAGGTCGCGATACGAGCCTGACATTTCCAACTCTCCTCGCTAAAGGCCTCATTATTCCCCGCATCCTGCATCTCGCATCTCGCATCCTGCATCCTGCATCCTGCATCTCGCATCCTGCATCCTGCATCCTGCATCCTGCATCCTGCATGCATCCCCGATCTCTCACTCCACCCCCGGCCTCCGCGTGTGCCAATCGGTCGCTTGTTGAAACATGTGCGCGGCCCGCAAGAGCCGCTCTTCTTGCAGGGGCGGCGATTGCAGTTGCAAGCCAATCGGCAGGCCAGACTGGCTGAAGCCGCAAGGGACCGAGATGCCCGCGATGCCGGCGAGGTTGGCGCTGACCGTGAAAGTATCGTCCAGATACATCGCGAGCGGATCGTTCACCTTAGCGCCGATTTTGTACGCCGGCGAGCTGGTCACGGGCCCGGCGATCAGATCGACTTCCTCGAAGGCGCGATCGAAATCCTGGCGAATCAGCCGCCGCACTTTGAGCGCCTTGAGATAGTAGGCGTCGTAATATCCGGAACTGAGGGCATACGTCCCCAGCATGATGCGCCGCTTGACCTCGGCCCCAAAGCCTTCGGCGCGGCTCCGGCGATACATTTCGACCAGCGGGTTATCGCCCGCCGCGGCGGCTTGCTCGGTGCGATGGCCGTAATGCACGCCGTCGTAACGGGCCAGATTGCTCGATGCTTCGCACGGCGCGATGATGTAGTACGTGGCCACGGCGTATTTGCTATGCGGCAGCGACACCTCGCGCACACTGGCGCCCAGCGATCGATACACTTCGAGGGCCTGCTCCACGGCGCCCGCGATCTCCGCATCCAATCCCGCGCCAAAGTGCTCGCGGGCCAGGCCGAGCTTTAAGCCCGAGAGCGGCTGCGTGACGGTTTGCGAGTAGCGCGGCGCCGCGTCGTTGATGCTCGTGGAATCGTGAGGATCGTGACCGGCGATTGCTTCCAGCAGCAGCGCCGCGTCTTGCACCGTGCTGGCCATCGGCCCGGCCTGATCGAGACTGCTGGCGAACGCGACCAAGCCATATCGGCTCACGCGGCCATACGTGGGCTTGAGTCCCGTGATGCCGCACAACGCGGCAGGCTGCCGGATCGAACCTCCCGTATCGGTGCCGATGGCCAGTGGTGTCATGCCCGCTGCGACGCACGCCGCCGATCCGCCGCTGGAGCCGCCGGGCACGCGCGACAAATCCCAAGGATTGCACGTGGGCCGAAAGGAAGAGTTCTCGGTCGAGCCGCCCATGGCGAACTCGTCCAGATTCGTCTTGCCGATCAGCACGGCATCGGCCGCCCGCAGCTTTGCCACCACCGTGGCATCGTAAGGGGGACGGAAGTTGGCCAACATCTGCGAGCCGCACGTGGTGGCCTCGCCGCGGGTGCAGAGCACATCTTTGATCGCCACCGGCAACCCCGCCAGCAGGCCCAAAGGCTCGCCGCGGGCGCGACGGTCGTCGATTTGACGGGCTTGTGCCAATGCCCCCTGAGTGTTGACTCGCAGAAATGCGTTCACGCGGGCATCGTGCTGGGCAATCTGGTCCAGGCAAGCTTGCGTCACTTCCAGGGCGCTAATCTGCCGGGCTTGAAGCTGTTCCCGCAAGTGCTGCGCGGTGGCGTGAATCACAGACATGACGCGTTAACCCAACACGGCGGGGACCAGATAGAACTGGCCATCCTGGGAGGGAGCATTGCCCAGCGCTGCCGCTCGATCCAGGCTGGGTTGCACCTCATCGGCCCGGAAGACATTGGCCACTTCCACGGCATGCGCCATCGGCGCGACGTGCTGTGTATCCAACTCGGAGAGCTGCGCCACGTAATCGACCACCTGCCCCAGTTGAGCCGTCATGGTGTCCAATTCCGCGTCCGACAGCCGCAATCGGGCCAGCAAGGAGACCCGCTCAACTTCAGGGCGCGACAGGCTCATGGTTGCGAAGGACACTTCCTTAAATGGCCGCGGGCAGCTTGAACGGCACCCGATGCACCTTCTTGACCACTGCCCCGCTACGAATGCACTTGGTGCACGCGAGAATCGCCTGGTTGGAGCCCCCCAGCGTTACATGCACCCGCTGCAAGTTGGGCTTGAACTGCCGCCGAGTGATGCCGGTGATCTTGGTGCCCACGCCCCCCAAGTACTTGGCTTTGCCGCGGGTAGTCTTCTGATTGCCCATTTGCGGGCCTTTGCCGCAGATTTTGCAGACGCGTGCCATCGATGCTCTCCGCGAACTAAAGCATAAAACCGTAGAACTCCTGAGTATACCGGCCGCCCCACGGGCCGCAAGCCGAAGTGGTTCCTCGGCAACAACTGGCTTGCATGCAGCCGGAGAACGTTCGTCCCGGCAACAAGGGAGATGCGATGTTTCGCAAGTGAATTCTGTTTGTAGAATAGGTTCAACAAGCGGAGAGCTGCCGATGCCGGTGCATGACTGGAGCCGCGTGAGCGCGGGAACCTTTCACGATTTCCACAATTCATGGATTGTGGAGTTGAAGCGCGTCCTCAACCAGGGATTGCTGCCCGAAGGCTACTACGCCCAATCGGAGCAAGATGCCTGGGATGTTTCGCCCGACGTTCTAACGTTGCAAACCGCCGACGATCCCGCTGGCCCGCCGTTCCGCTCCGGTGGCGTCTCGGCGGTGGCCGATTCTCCGCCCCAAGTGAGCATCGTTGCCGTGGCCGATGAGAGCGATGCGTACTCGTCGCGGCGGCGCACCTTGGTTATCCGTCACGAGAGCGGCGACGAAATTGTCTCGTTGCTGGAGATCTTGTCCGCGGGCAATAAGAACCGCGCGGCGAAGCTCGATCGATTTCTGGACAAGGCAGTCTCCGCACTGCTCGCCGGTTATCAATTGCTGATCATCGATCTGCATCTGCCCGGTCGGTTCGACCCGCAGGGCATTCACGGGGCGATTTGGGAGCAGTTCGATAGTCGGCCGTACATCCATCCGGCTGACAAGCCGCTCACCCTGGCGGCCTACACCGCCGCCATTCCGCATAAGGCCTATGTGGAGCCCGTGGCCATCGGCGATGTCCTGCCCAAGATGCCTCTGTTCCTGGACGTCGATTGGTATGTTTCCGTGCCGCTGGAAGAAACGTACATGGCCGCTTATCGCACGATTCCCCAGCGTTGGCAGACTGTGCTGGATGCGTAGGCTATCCGAGTGCCAACAACGTGTTGTCGATCAAGCGTGTGGCGCCCACCCTGGCGGCGATAAGCACAACGGCGCGATCGGAAACTTGATCGAGCGGCACCAGGGTCTCCGGATCGGCGATCGTCACGTAGTCCAACGTCACCGCGGGCTCGGCAGACAGCAATTCTTGCATCGCACTCAGGATGCGTCCAACGCTGCGCTCGCCCTCGTCGAATAGCTCATTCGCCCGCTGTAGGCTGCGCGACAGGACAAGTGCCTGCTGCCGCTGAAGTGGGCTGAGATACGCGTTGCGGCTGCTCAGCGCCAAGCCGTCGCTTTCGCGCACCGTCGGACCGACGCGAATGGCGATCGGCAGGTCCAGGTCGCGGACCAATTGCTTCACGACCAGAGTTTGCTGATAGTCCTTTTGTCCAAAGTAAGCCACATCGGGCGCTACCAGGTTGAACAGCTTAAGCACGATGGTGGCAACGCCGCGAAAATGCCCCGGCCGATGCGCCCCTTCCCAACGCTCTGCCACGGGCCCAACGTCCACGTAGGTGCCCAAGCCCGATGGATACATCGTCTCCAAGCCCGGCATGAAGACGAGATCCACGCCCAGCGGCAGCAGCAGCGCCAAGTCGGCTTCGAGCGTCCGCGGATATCGGTGGAAATCTTCCCCCGGTCCGAACTGGGTGGGATTGACGAAGATGGTCGCCACAGTGAAGCCACACTCCTGCCGGCAAGCGGCCGCCAGGCTGACATGGCCCGCATGCAGCGCGCCCATCGTCGGCACCACGCCGATCCTGTGTCCCGCGCGCCGCGCCGCCGCAATTGCGGAT
>JBGTDH010000172.1:0-3030 GCA_041748435.1 Pirellulales bacterium | reverse complement strand
GAGCGGAGCGCGTCGCCGCACAGTATTATAGTGCGGTTTACGCGCTCCGCTCCGAAGACTCGCGTCGCGGCTAACCGCGTTATAGTTCGATCCTTTATAGGAGGCTTCCATGTCGCCAAGTTTCTCATCCTATCGCCGGCGTGCGTTTCTGGGACAACTGTTCGGCGCCGCGGGCCTGGCCGGGGCGGGTTGCAGTCTCAGCTCCTTGGAGGGCCAGCAGCCTCCGGCGGATGCACGCGAACCATCCGGTCGCTCCGCCGGCCATTTCCAGCAGTTCAGGCCCAAGCTCAGGATCACCAAACTCGAAACCATGCTCGTGCAGCCGCGATGGCTGTTCCTCAAAATTCACACCGATGCGGGCATCGCCGGCTGGGGCGAGCCCGTGCTGGAAGGCCGCGCCAAGACCTGCGCCATGGCGGTCGAAGAGATCGCCCCCTACCTGATCGGCAAGGATCCGCGACACGTCATGCATCACTGGCAGGCCATCTACCGGCACGCGTTCTATCGGGGCGGGCCGATTCTCACCAGCGCGCTGAGCGGCATCGAGCAGGCGCTGTGGGACATCAAAGGCAAGGCCCTGGGCGTGCCGATCTACGAACTTCTCGGCGGCCCCACCCGCGACCGCGTGCGCGTCTATGCCCATGTGCGCAACGATCCGGCCACGCTCATCGAGCGCAAGCGGCAAGGCTTCACGGCCTTCAAGACCGGCGTACAGAACTCCACCAGCCTGGGCATCGTGGCTTCGCAGCGCGATGTTGAGATCGCGGCCGAGACGTTCGCCGCTCTGCGCGAGGCCGGCGGTAAAGACGTGGATATCGGCATCGACTTTCACGGCGCCATCAGTCCACAGAACGCCAAGCTGCTGGTGAAGGCCTTGGAGCCGTACCAGCCGATGTTCATCGAAGAGCCGGTGCAGTGTCAGAATGTCGATGCCATGGCCGAGATTGCCCGCGGCACGCACTTGCCCATTGCCACCGGCGAGCGGCTATTCACCAAGTGGGCTTTCCGCGAGGTGCTGGAAAAGCAGGCGGCCACGATCTTGCAGCCCGATCTGTGCCACGCGGGTGGCATCTTCGAGGGTCGCCTAATCGCCGGTATGGCAGAGGCTTATTACGCGGCCATCGCGCCCCACAACCCGTTGGGACCGATCTCGCTGGCGGCCGGCATTCAACTAGCCGCGTCGGTCCCTAACTTTCTCTGCCAGGAGCAAGTCTCGCTGGGCGAAGGCTATCTCAAGCAGCCCTTCCAGGTGCAAAACGGCCACGTGATGGTGCCCACCGGGCCGGGGCTGGGAATCGAGATCGACGAGGAGCAGCTCAAGTCCAAGCTCGGGCACGACTGGACCAATCGCGAGACCTACGATCCCCGCGATGGGTCGGTGGTTGATTGGTGAGAAGAGGAGGGAGGAGAGGAGAAAAGAAGTAAGGGAGTAGAGGAGTTTCCTCCTTTACTTCTTTCCTCCTTTACTTCTTTCCTCCCTCTGTGCGAAACTGCCCGTCGTCTTCCGTGTTTAACTCAATGGAGGCCCTACATGATTCCGTCTTCTCAATTCACACGTCGCGGGTTTGTGCAAAGTGCGGCGTTTGGCGCGGCTCTGTTCACCACGCGCGGCCTGTTCGCCGAGCAGCTCACGGCCACGGCCCCGATTGGCGAAGGGCCGTTCTATCCCGACAAGCTGCCGCTGGATACCGATAACGACCTGCTCCTCGTGAACGATGCCCTCACGCCGGGCGTCGGCGAGATCACGCATCTCACCGGCCGCATCCTCGGATCGTCCGGCGAGCCGCTGCGGAACGCCTTCGTCGAAGTCTGGCAGTGCGATAATCACGGCGCCTATCTGCACTCCGGCTCCAGCAATGCCGAGAAGCGCGACAAGAACTTTCAGGGCTACGGCCGCTTTCTCACAGACTCCAAGGGGCAGTATTACTTCCGCACGATCAAGCCGGTGCCCTATCCCGGTCGCACGCCGCACATTCACTTTGGCGTCAGCAAGAACGGCCACCGCATCTTCACCACGCAGATGCTCATCAACGGTCACCCGGGCAACGAACGGGATGGCCTGTTCCGCCAGGTGCAAGATCCCGTGGCCCGCAAGACGGTGCTGGTCGATTTTGTGCCGATCAAAGATTCCAAGCTCGGCGAATTGGCCGCCAGCTTCGACATCGTGCTCGGCCGCACTGTGGCCGAGTTAGACAACGGCACACTCTCCGGCGGCATCGGCAAGCCCGAACGCGCCAGCGGCCGCCCCCGTTCGTAGTTCGTAGCACCGGCTTCAGCCGGAAAATGTGCGTCAAACCCAAGGAAGGCCTTCCATGATGAATCCGTCGCGTCTTGCTCTGACTCTCGCCGTCGTCTTGTGGGCATCGCACAGTCACGCTGCCGATTGGCCACGCTTCCGTGGCCCCAACGGCTCCGGCGTAAGTGGCGACACCACGCCCGTGCCCGCCGAGTGGAGCAGCACGCAGAATCTCAAGTGGAAGACGCCCATCCCTGGACCCGGCTCTTCCAGTCCTATCATTGTTGGCGATCGCGTGCTGCTCACCTGCTGGACCGGCTACGCCGCGGGCGACAACAACGGTCGGATGGAAGACCTCCAACGGGCTCTCGTCTGCTTCGATCGCCAAACGGGCAAACAACTCTGGATGGCCAGTGTGCCAGCCGTGCTGCCGGAAGACAATTACCGCGGCATGCTGGCCGAGAACGGTTACGCCTCGCACTCTCCTGCCTGCGATGGCGAGAAGGTGTTTGTCTTCTTTGGCAAGTCGGGCGTGCATGCCTTCGATCTGGAAGGCCAGAAGCTCTGGACCGCCGAGGTGGGCGATGGTCTGGATCGCCGCGGCTGGGGCTCCGCCTCCAGTCCCATTCTGCACAAGAACCTCGTCATCGTGACGGCCCTGGTCGAAAGCCAAACGCTGTATGCTCTCGATAAGGAGACCGGCAAAGTTGTGTGGAAGCAGGCCGCTAAGGGCTTCGAGGGAATGTGGGGCACGCCCGCGCTCGTCGAGGTTGATGGCCGCACTGAGTTAGTCG
>JBGTDH010000171.1:0-11704 GCA_041748435.1 Pirellulales bacterium | reverse complement strand
CGACCGGCAGCCAATCGGGGGCGCCCCAGACAATGGCCGCAATCATTTGCCGCTCCCCAGCCGCTCGTAGTAGCGCCGCACGGCATCGGAATACTTGGGCGGCACCGGCTCGCGATCGATCGGCACCAAGGCCTCCGACGATTCCTGCCGCAGCAACTCTTCAGCCACCTTATCGCGCAGCTCCACCAGCGGACGGCCGATGAATTCCTGCACCAGCTCCCAGTTGGGATCTTCCGAGTGCCGCTTGAACTCCGCCCGAATGGAACGCGCGGCATCGCGAATGCGGGCGGCCTCGGCACGCAGCTCGGGATCGCTCACCATTTCTTCCACGTCCCGCAGGCGATCGGACCACTCCCGGAAACCCTCCCCCGTGAGCGGCGAAGACCGGCGTTCACCCCCCGGACCCGTAGCACCTCCCGCCAGCCGCTGCAGCTCGTCGCGCTCTCCACCAGCGCGCTGATTGCCGCCACCGCGCTGGCCGCTTTGTTGCCGTCCGCCCTGCTGTTGACCTTGTTGCCCCTGACCCTGTTGTTGACCTTGCTGACCCTGTTGTTGACCTTGCTGACCCTGTTGCTGGCCTTGTTGCCCCTGCTGACCCGGCTGTTGCCCTTGCTGGCCTTGTTGTCCCGGTTGCGGCTGCTCGCCGGTTGAATTCCGCGGGCGGTTTTGCGATCCTTCCTGCCTCTGTCCCTCGCGCGGCTCGTTGCCTGCCACCTGATTCTCTCCAGGCTGACCCGGCTGACCAGACTGACCCGGTTGCCCCTCACCTGTCTGAGGCTGCTGCTGACCTTCCTGCGGCTGACCTTCCTGCCCGCCGTTGCGCTGGCGCATCTCGCGGTTGATCTCTTCGGCCAGAGAATCCAGCTCGTTGCGCGCGCGGCGGAGGGCTTCTCCCTCATCGCCCAGCACGCTTTCCGCCGCCTTCTCAACCCCTTCGCGCAACCGCGTGATGCCGCGGCGGGCATCCTGCTCCGTCAGGCGGGCTTCGTCGATGAACCCGCGTTCCAGCAACTGCCGCGTGGTGTCCAAGGCCCGATCGGGCTTCTGCTCGTGCGTGGTTTCCCGCACCGTCTCGTAAAGCTGCTTGGAGAGCAGCGGCTCGCTGGTTTCCGCCTGCTCCACCGTTTGCCGCATCTGATCCACCAGCTTATTGAGGTCGTGCTTTTGCTGCTCCAGACCTTCGTTGATCTGTTGGCGGTCGCCCGTGTCCCGCAGGCTGCGCTGCTGCTCTTTTCCAAGCTGCTCCATCCGCTTGGACAGGTCTTGCTCATTCTCGTCCAGCTTGCGGGCATCGTCGCGCATCTGGTTCATGGCCTCCGTAAACTGCCCGGCCGTCTGCTGGCGGAAATCGTCCCGCAGATTGTTAAGTTCATCGGCGGCACGCTCGCCCGCGGCGGCGGCTTGTGAGACCATGCCCTGCTCCAGCGCCTCGCTGGCCCGGCGGATGTTGTTGCGGGTCTGCTCCAATTGCTGCCGCGATTCAGCCATCCGCTCCTGATTCTCCTGGCTATCCATGCGATCGCGGAGCTCGTCCGTATCGCGCAGCATCTGCTGCTGCTGATCCCGCAGGCGGGCCAGTTGCCGTTGGATCTCCTCGCGCTGCGCTTCGTCTTTGGCCGCTTCCAGGGCGTTCTGCAATTCCTTGACCTGCTTGTTGAGATCTTCTTGCCGCTGCGCCAGCTCGCGCAGTCGATTCAGCACCTGCCGCGTCTCTCGCTGCTGTGCCTCTTGTTGCGATGCGGCTGTGCGTTGCTGCTCGTAACGGTTCTCGTTGTTGGCCAGCTCCAATTGATTCAACTGCTGCTGCGAACGATTCTGACCGCCGCCCCCGCCACCTCCCCCTTGCTGACGGCGATTGCGAACCACGCTGTGCTCGCGAGCCCGCAGCTTTAGCAACGCCTGATAGGCCGCCTGCTCCGCGGCCAGCGCGGGCTGCAAGGCATCGATCTTGGGACCGTCGCCGGCTTGCTTCAACTCTGCCAGGGCCTGGTCCATGTGCTTGAGCACGGTTTCCAGAAACGCCTGCGAGCGCGGATCGGTCAGGTCTTCGCCCAGCGCCTCGGCTTGCTTGCGGGCATCGGCTTGGGACTCTCCGAGCAGCTTTGCATCCGGAGCAAACTGCGCGGTCGGCTGCGCGGAGACCTCGCGGCGGATAATCTTCCACGTGGCATTGATAATCTGCTTTTGCAACTCGGCCAGCTTCTCGGCCTTTTGCGCGTTCTGATTCGCCTGTTGTTGCTGTTGCTGCTGTTGTTGCTCTTCCTCCGTGGGCTGCTCTCCCTGACGGAAGATTTCCTCGAAGGGGCGAACCTCGGCGAAGAACATATCGCCCGAGGTGCGGCGCGGCGTGCCATCGGCCGCGGAGTCTTCGGCCCAGAAGTAATACGAGAGCAACTGGTCCGGCTCCGCCTGGAGCGATTCAAAGGCGATCAAATGCTGGGCGGCTTGCTTCTGCCGACCGGCCACATTCTCTCCCAGCACCATTTCCTTGGGGGGCTGCCCGGCCATGCTGTAGCTCACGCCGTAGCGGCGCAGTCCGAAATCGTCCCGCACCTCGGCCGTCAGCGACAGCTCCTCGAGCGGCGAGACCTGCACATCCTTGGAAGGGGAGGCGAGTTTCAATTCCGGCGGCTTGTTGGGCGTGACGTTCACCACCAACTCGGGCGGCTGCTTGTTCGCGCGGCCTTCACGATCCTTTAGATGCAGCCGATACCGGCGAGACTGTTTGAGCTCCAGCGCCACGGTGTAGACGCTGGCATCGGCCTTGTCGGGAGCGAGCGCCAACGCCGCCGGCGCCGCGTCCTCCCCCTTGATTTTAGCTGGCACGAGCAACGCTTCCGCCACGGGCTTATTCAGTTGGCAAATCCAGGTGAGTCTGGTTCCCTCGACCGCCGTCACGCTGCGCGTGTCTTCCACCACGGCTGGAGATTGCCCCGTGTACTCGGGGAACACCAGCCGGGCATCGGCCCGCATGAGGTCGGGGTAATCGAACACGCCCACCTTGTACCAACGTGTTTGGGCATCTCCGTAACGGATGGAATACGTTAAGTCGGCTTCGACCGCGGCAACGCGTCCGGCAAACAGCGGATCGTCCAGACTCTTCGACATCCGCAGTTGCTGCGGCTCGTCGTCGCCCGTCTTGTAGAGCAGATCGACATCGGCCGGGAGCGGACCGGTGAACCGCGCCAAAGCCAGCAGGCTTGTGCCGCGCTCCAACTCCGTGTCTTCCGGCTCGATCTCGATCTGGAACTGCGGCGTGGGATCGACCCGCTTGCCGAGCCAAAACTCACGTTCATTGGTGCGGGGCGGCGTGTTGCGCAGCAAGCCGACGAACACGGCCACCAGCGCCATCAACAGGGCGGCATGCGAGAGCCTCGCCAGCCACAATCGCCCCGCGGGCACAACGCGACCCCAATCATGGCCGCGGGCATGAATCATGGCCTCGCGAATGACCGTGGCTTGCAGGAAGCCCAGCGGCGTCTCGGGTTGCTCGCGACGCTGCTCCAGCGCCGCCAGCAGCCGCCAATCGAGATCGGGATAATGGGCTTCGATGCTTCGCGCGATGGCGCCTTCATTACGCGCCGCGCGGCGGGAAATGAGCAGGCAGCCCACGAAGGCCAGCACGGCGCTCGTTGCCAGCGCGACAATCGCCACGCCCGGGACGGTGTTGCTTTGCTGCGCGGCCCACCAGAGGGCGAATCCGCCGACGGCAGCCAACACCAGCCAGCAAAGCGATAGTCCGCTCCAGAAGCGGAGCAACCGCACGCGCCGGCCGACGAACTCCAACTCACGCCGCAGATCGGATTCGATCATGAGTCACCAGGGTTCCAGTTACCCGGTGGGTCTCGAAGACTCGACCCACCCTACATTCTCTGCATTCGACACGCGTGCCAATCGGCCGGCCAATGCCGTCTCCAGAATCAGCACCAGCAACACGCCGACGATCAGCCACCGCCATAGTTTCTGACGGTTCTCTAATTCTATCAATCGCAGTTGGCGATTGCGCTGCGCTAATTCCTGCTGCGTGGGTTGTGTGCCGAGCCGGGCGCCGCGGCTCTCCAACTCTTCCACCGCCAGCGGGGCGGTGCGGCTCTCGTCCGGTTCCAGGTTCACGGCCAGCGCCGTTTCCCGCCCGGAGAACGCCAAGCGATACAGGCCGGGGCGATCGGCAGTGAACGTTGTGGCCGTGACCGGAAGCTCGATCGGGTCCCCCTCGGGAGAAGTCATGCGACGCGGCCCGCTCTCGGCCGCGAGGGGCAACTCGATCGGCTCGAACACGAGGTGCTGTGCCTGCTCGTAACCGGCCTGCGGCCGCTCGAGGAGCGCGCTGATCAACGGCACGAACTTCGTCGATCGCGCCAGTTGGCTATCGGCGGGATGCCAGCCGCTGGTGGCTAGGAGAATCTTCCCTTTGCCGTGCGGCTGCTCGATTAAGAACGGATCGCCGGAATCAAATCTCGCCAGGACGCGAGCGGGATTGTCGACGGGCAACTGCACCTTGCGATGCTTCCAAAATCGCACCTTGGTGAAATCGGCGAACCGCGGATCGGAAAAAGGCGCGAACAGCGGATGATCGAACGCGATCTGGCCCAACAGCGCGTAGTCGCCGGCCGGCGCTTCTTCCACGCTCAGCCCGTCGAGCTGCAACAGCCGAGCGATGCCTTCGCCTGCCGCGGCGTCCTTCATCACCGCCAGCAGCGTGCCCCCTTGTTCGACATACGCCCGCAACAACGCCGCCCGACTCTCCGAGACATTCGCAACGACCACCGCCAGCCGAACATCGGCCAGATCAGGAGCGGCCAGCGCGTCCTGACTGCCCCGGGAAAGAAACTCGACCGTGCGGCGAGAATTGCTGGCCGCCGCGCTCTCCAGAAAGAAACGCAGGCCCTGCGTGTCGTCGGCCGCCTCGTCTCCCAAATATGCCACGCGCACCTGCTCCGGTCGCGGCGGGATGAGATAGAGCGAGTTGTCGAACTCGTGATCGTCCCCCGTGAGCACCAGGCGATCGGCCGCCACGGTGGGCCAGGCGATTCGCACGACGCGGCTGGTGCCCGGCGGAATGTAGCTCTTGATCGGATCGACATCCTTCAACGCCCCTTGCGCGTTGTGCCAAGCCATCGAAAACTGTTCGCCGCTGGATTGCACCTCGTTGCTGACGCGCACGCGGAGCTTGCCGTCTTGCGGATGCTCTTCCTCGGAGTCGGCGGCGTCCTTGACCAGCGCGATCGCCGCATTGGCCGAGCGCTTGACCGCCACGGGCTTCACCTCCAGCAGCACGCCCTCGGGCCACTCGTAGCCCTGCAGCGATTCCAGCCGGCTCCCCTGTTGCAGGTCGGCGATCAGCACAATCTGCCGCGCCGCGGCGGAGTCCGCGGCATCGCTGGAATCGGCCAGCGCATCCGCCACGACGGAGAGCGCATCTCCCAGATTGGTCGAGGCCCATGTTGGCGCGCTCTCGGACAGCCGAGCTTTAAGCACGGCCGCGCGGCGCGATTGCTCCAGGCCGTTCCACTCGCTGGCCGTCATGCGATCCCGCACCTGGCGGTCGAACGTGTACAGCGAGACTTCATCGGCCGCCGTCACGCCCGCGAGCACCTCGTCCACATGCTGCAGCGCCTGCTTCCACAGATCGCCGCGTTGCATGCTGGCGCTGGTGTCGACCAAAAGTGCAATCCGCCGGCCCTGCATCTCGCTGACATTCAAGTCTGCATCCTGGCGGAACAGCGGCCGTGCGAAGGCACAGGCCAACAGCGCCAGCACCAAGGCCCGCAGCAGCAACAGAACGATGTTATTCAACCGGCTGCGGCGCGTAATCCGCGGCGGAGACGGCGACAGAAACATCAGCGAGCTGAACGTCTGCCGTCCCTGCGGCGTGCGGCGAATCAGATGGAATAGAATCGGCAGCGCGATCGCCAAGGCCCCAGCGATGTACAGCGGCGTCAGCAGGCTCATAATGATTATGCCGGTGTGTGCTCCGAGCGACGTCCTCGCAAGTATTCCCGCAGCGCCTCGTTGACTGCCGCCTCATCGCTGAATTGCTCGGCAACATCATCGGCCAGCCGCACGACGCGCAGCCGCTCACGATAACGAGCCGCATACTTGCCCCGAGCCACGCCCCGCAGGGAACGGAAGTCATATTCGGGGCGAAGTTCATCGTCCGCCGCGATTGCCTCAGGGGAATCTGCCATCTTCGTAGTCTCTCCGTTCAGCCCGGCTCGCTTGCCGGGCGCTAATTAGCCGCACTTTCTGGTCTCGATCCGTGTGCGCGACAATCAGAAGCCGGCCGGTCGCCGACAGTCCCATGGTGACATACCGATCCTCGTCGTCGGAATGATCTGGATCGTATCCCGTTAAAGACAGTGTATCGGCGAATATCGTCATCGCTTCGACAAATGAAACGCCATGCTTCTGCTCATTCGATTCAGCCTTGGCATCGTCCCATTCGAAATCCATGCCAGTCTCTCGCCGTTCGACGCAACTCCTAGAGTATCACCGATCAGCGAGCGCGGGACAACTCGCATCAATCGTCACCGGATCTACAGCGGTCAGCAGGCTCATGCCATTCTCCGGGACTGGCGGCGCGAGGCCCGCACCACCTGCTTGCCCATGTGCAGGCGGGTGTGCAGGAAATCGAAGAGTGCCAGCTCCAGAGGGCGCGTGGTCGCGGCTTCGTAGTAATCGATGCCCAACTCACGGCACACTTGTCGGATCTGTTCGGCATGCTGGCGGAAGTTTTTCAGATACTGTTCCCGCGCGGCGTCCGGATCGACATACAAATCCCGGCCTGATTCCAGGTCGACGAACACTGCCGGCTTGTCGAAGGAGAAGTCCAACTCGGCCGGATCGAGCACTCGCAACAGCACTACCTCATGTCCCTGCGAACGTAGATACGCGAGATTCGTTTGTAGCCGTTCGATGGGGGCCAGCAGATCGGAGATCAGCACCACCATGCCCCGCTTGCGCACGGTGGCGGCCACCTGCTCCAGCGGCGCAGTTAGATCAGTGGCCACCCCTGCCACGGCCCGCTCCAGGCAGAGCATCAGCCGGTGCAGATGACCAGGGCGATAACGGGCCGGCACATACTCGGCAATCCGCTCGTCGAACGTGACCAGGCCCACCGCGTCCCGCTGCGTGGAGAGAAAGTACGCCAGCGTGGCCGCCGCCGTGCGGGCATACTCCACCTTGGTGTACTCCAGAGAGCCGTAGCCCATCGAGCGGCTCAGATCGACCAGCAAATAGCAGCGGAGGTTCGTCTCGTCCTCGAACCGCTTGATGAAGTAGCGATCGCTGCGGGCATAGAGCCGCCAATCCAGATAGCGGGGATCATCCCCCGGCGTGTACTGCCGATACTCGCTGAACTCCACCGAGAAGCCGTGATAAGGGCTGCGATGCAACCCGCTATAGAACCCCTCGACCACCACCTTAGCTCGCAGTTGCAAACTCTTGATCCGCATGAGCGTATGCGGATCGACGAAATTGGTAGTCTTCCCCCCCGCGCCGCCTGAGGGAGGCGCATCTTTGCGGTCGGTGTGCAGCGGGCGAAGGGCAGGCATCAGTTCCTTTACGTTCGTTCAGCAGGACCTGCATAGCCTGGACAGAGATGCAAAGGTTTTCCGGGTGGCTGCCTTGCAGTTATTATGTCCGCTTACATCTCCGCCGTCCACACAATGGAACCGGATTACTTGGCGGTCAGGCGTTGAGCCCTGATGAGCAGATCGATGTCTACGCTGCTCTGCGCGCGGTCACGCTGGACGCTGCCTGGCAGAACTTCGAGGAGCAGTCGAACGGCTCGATCGAACCTGCGCGTGCTGCGAACCTGCGTCGGCGGCGAAACCGTCTTTTCCCGTTGAGAGGCGTCGCAATCTCAGGCCACGTGTTGCTGCGCCGGCGCTTCGCGCGTGCCCAGGAAGCGGAAGACGCGTTTGCTCACGCGACGACCGGAGGCGCTGCCGCCGACCACTCCGCCACCGGGCCCCGGACGGAAGCCCAGCGTTCCTTCGCCGCTGGCTTCGTAGTACTCTTCGATTTCGACTTCGGCGGCACTCTCGATGCGCTGCGCAATGGCGAGTTCTTGCGCCACGCGGGCCTGCAGCTCCGCCATCCTCAGAGAAAGCTCCTGCCGCGCCACTTCGTGCCCCAGGCGGCCCAGGTCGCCCCCATCGACGGCATCCTTGGCATTCCTCACCGCTTGAATCATGGCGCCGGCGATCGGACCGAGCAGCGGCGCCTTCAGCAACAGGTCTGTGGGGGGAGTCAAGTTCGCGGCAGGCATCGCGGGCATAGCGGCATCCTTACGGAGGGGCTTGAGATTCGTGGCGAAGGATACCGATGCTAGCCGCCCTGCGCCCAGATCAACCCACCACGCGACGCTGTTGTGCGTGGGTCTTCTGACCCCGCACACGCTTGCAACCGCAGGTCTCCCCCTAGTTCTCTGACTGTCGTAAAGTGATTGGCGGTAGCGGTAGGTCGTATCAACATGCATGATACGACGTTTAGACCCGCCTCGCGTCCGCAAGCCATTGGTAGCATGCCCGTTGCGCCTTCCAGCTCGGCCGTAACTCAGGTCGTATCACGTCTGTTCGACCCCCAGGTTCCAGGACATGCTTGCGACCAATCACTTCCCGGCAGTCAACCCACTGTTGCGAACGTGTTCCAGTGCTTGGAGACCTTTCGGTCGAAACGGTGGCACGGTCGGGAGACCGGCCACAACGTGGGCCAGCTAGCGGGTGCAGGCGGTGCGATTTTGCCTTTTTTCGATACAGTGTTTGCATGCTGGCTGCGGATTGTTAATCTATACGGTGGCTATTTGCGGTTTTCGATGGTCATCGCTGGCAAACTGCCAAACGCCGTGGGGTTCTCATCGATTCATTTCCGAGGGTTGAGGCACAATTATGAGATTGCTCCTTCCTGCGCGTCGAGGGTTCACGCTCGTGGAACTCCTCGTAGTCATCGCTATCATCGGCATCCTGATTGCCCTGTTGCTCCCCGCCGTGCAAGCTGCCCGGGAATCGGCTAGGCGGTCACAATGCATCAACAATCTGAAGCAGATTGGCGTGGCTTGCCACAACTACCATGATGCCCTTAAGCGGTTCCCCTACGGCGGCGTGAATGGCCAGCCTCAGAACGACCCTTGGCAAGTTGCGCCGGCCTCGAATGAGTCTCAAGAACCCGAATTGCACATGTGGGTGTTCCAGATTCTGCCCTACATGGAACAGGACAGTCTGTACGAGTTTGGGTCCGTTCGGGCAAACCTTGCACGACTAAGGACCAGCACAGTGTCCAGTTACTACTGCCCCACACGGCGGCAGGTTCGCACGTACAAGAACACGGCGAAGTCGGACTACGTTGGGAGCCAAGGCACGAATGCCGCATTGCGCGGCTCCACGTCCAGCGGCGTGACATCCGAATCGGATGGGGTGATTGTGGAGACGGAGCCGATGACGGTGGACCCAGCGGCCTCTGCCGGCGCACCGCCGCGTCCCGCCAACGGAAAACTGTTCGACAACCCTCGGCAGGTTAAGGTCACCATAGAATCGATTCTTGATGGCACCAGCAACACGCTCTTGGCTGGCGAGAAGCGCCTCCACGTGGCCTATCTTGACATTGCCGCAGCTGCGTGGCCCGGATACGACAGCGACAACGAGAGCCCTTACACGGCTGGCTATCTCGACGACTGTGCAGGCTTCGTGGGCGATATAGTGGCCGGGGTTCGGACGCCGCTGCCGCCGGGACCAGACTTGGTGAAGACCAGCGTCGACCCCAACACCGTTGACACGCCGCATCCGACCTTCGGCTCCTCCCACCCGGGCGGATTCAACGTCGTGCTAGCCGACGGATCGGTTCGAAGCATTAATTACAACATCTCGCCGATGATTTTCATGGCCGTGGGCATGCGCAAGGACGGCAAGGCCATCGGTTCGAGCAATCTGTGATTGATCCGCGCAACGCACCACCATCTCGCCTCCGTTTCATGCCTCGGTTCCGAATCGTGCTGTGGGCCTTACCCTTTGTGGCGTGCCTGGGATGCGGCGGTTCGACCGCGGGCCAGGTGGAGGGTCGTGTCACGCTGAATGAATCCCCAGTTACAGGCGCCGCGCTGCGATTCGTTGCCGCCGATAACCAGGACCACGTCTTCGTGGGTGCATCAGGCGAGAATGGCAAGTATCAGATTGACTATCGCACGTTCGAAGGGCTTCCACCGGGAAAATACCAAATCGTAGTTACCGTTTCGCTGCTTCCGGGAGGAGTGCCATTTCCACCGGGTGAGCGGGGAGACAGCCTGAGAGCCGAAGGCAAGCTTGTCGAAACGATGTATGAGTTTGAGCAAGACATTGCGGCGGGCTCCAACGAGATCAACCTTGAACTGAATCAAGGCAAGAAAACCCCGACGAAACCGAGATCGTAGCCAGCTATCCGATCGGATTACAACTCCGCCAGACGGCGGTCGGTGTCGCCGAAGCGGGGGAGGGAAAGGCCGAGGCGGTCCATGAGCGAGAGATAGAGACTGCACGCCCGGCGATGTTCGTCGCCGCGGTCCCGATAGTCGAGCACCCGGCCCGTCTTCAATTTGCCCCCCGCACCGCCGGCCAGCAGCATCGGCATCTCGTCGGCCTGGTGCTTGTCGCCGTCGAACAGGTTCGAGCAGAACAACAACAGCGAGTTGTCCAGCAGCGTACCCTCTCCCTCGCGAATGCCCTTCAGCCGCGAGAGCAAATACGCGAACTGCCGCGTGTGGAACTGGTTGGTCTTGAGGTACATGGCCTCCAGTTCCGGATCCCGCCCGTTGTGCGTCAGGTCCAAGTGCAGGCTCCCCTTCACGCCCTCCAGGAAGCCGAAGTTCATCTGCGACAGATCGTTGTTCAGCATGCACGTCGCGATGCGCGTCTTATCCATCTGAAACGCCAGCACGATCAGATCGAGCATCAGCTTCATGTGCGCGGGCACGTCTTGCGGCAAGTCGTCGTCCGGGCGCGGCAGGTTCGGCTGACTGAGCGTGGGCCGCCAACCTTCCAGCCGCCCGTCCTGGCCCGCTCGGTCGATGCGCTGCTCGACGGAGCGGATTGATTCCAGATACTCGTCCAACTTCCGCCGATCATCCTGGCTGATCTGCCGCCGGAGCCGCGCGGCGTCTTCCCCCAACTGATCCAGAATACTGCGGTCCAGCCGCCGATCCTGGCCGCCTACGAGTAGATCGTATACCCGCGCGGGATAGATTTCCTTGGCAGCCGGCCGAGTGGGGGAAGCCCAGGAGATGCACGAGCCGTAGATCATGGAGAGGCCGTCTTCCAGCCGCAACTCGTTCGGCTCGATGCCAAGCACCAGGCTGGGCAATGGCGTGGCGCGGCCGAGTTCCGCCGCCAGCACCTGATCCATGGTGCGCCCGACGCGAATCTCGTTCTGATCGGTACTGACCCAGGCCCCCGAGAGCAGATTCGGCACGCGCCCCAGATGCGGACTCTTGTGGGCCACGGCCTGCGCATTGAACAGCCCGCGCAGGAAGACCATTTCCTGGCGATGCGGGAGCATGGGCTCCAGCCCGGGACCGATCTCCATCTGCGCGCCGTGCCCTTTGGCCCACCAGTGTGCCGGCTCGACGCCGTTGGAGAAGTACAGGCACGCGAACCGCACGGGAGGACGATCATCGGCCGCAGTCGTGCGCTTTCCCGTCTCGGCGGCGCGAACCGGGAGAGACTCCAGCCACGGC
>JBGTDH010000170.1:0-2818 GCA_041748435.1 Pirellulales bacterium | reverse complement strand
AAGATGCAGGATTCAAGATGCAGGATGGTGGGGCCGAGCTCGCCGCTGGCTCGCTTCTCGCATCGGCTTCCCGTCTTGTTCATCCTTCATCCTTCAGCCTTCATCCTTTCCCGTCTGGCTTTGCTATTCCATCGCCGCCGCACTGCTCGCCTACACGCACATCTACGGCCTGTTCACCATCGCCGCGCAACTGCTGTTCGGAGTGGCTTTCAGCTATCGGCTCTCGGCTTTCGGCCAACCCGCTTTCCGCTTACCGCTCTCCGCGCATAAACGCCCCTCTCCCGTTTCGGGAGAGGGGCCGGGGGTGAGGGCTCCACGTCGCCTCCTGTTCATCCTTCATCCTTCATCCTTCATCCTTTCCCCGCCCCTTCTCTCCGCCGGCCTGATCCTCATCCTCTACAGCCCCTGGCTCTCCGTCCTCCGCGCTCAAACCGCCGAAGTCAGCGCCGGCTACTGGATTCCCAAGCCAACCTTTGTTCAATCCGTGGCCGATCTCCAAGAATGGTTCCTCGGCGACCCGTTCCTCTTGGGGTCAACCGCGTTTCTCTGCCTCCTCGCCGCGGCATCCCTCTTAACTGCATGGACCATCCGTCGCCAAGCCGCCGCGCTCTTATTCGTCTTGCTCGCCACGGTCCCCTGGCTGATCGCCGCCGGATTCTACTTCGTTAGCGGTGAGCATGTCTTGCAACTGCGTTATCTGGCCATGGCCCAAACGGGCCTGTTCGGCCTCGCCGGCCTCATGGCGATCCCAGGTCTCGTCCTTGTTGCGGCCGACGGCGCTTCCTCGCATCGGTGGCAAGTGCCAATCGACTTGCTTGGAACGTTTGCCATCACTCTGTACGCATCCCTCGCCATCCCCTCGGCCTTCGAATGCCTCTCGCGAGCCCCGACAGACCAACCAGCGCTTCCTGAAATGGCCGCGTGGCTGGCCACCCGGCACGAGCCGGGCGATGTTGTCTTGGCCGATGGTCTGGGAGAAATCACGCGCACGGAGTATTACCTCGCTCGCGCGGGCATTCGACCGTTGCAGGTCCGCGCGGAGCATCGCGTCTTTCGCCGCAATCGGCACACTCCGCACCTAGGCTCCCTGACGGCGGAAAAGCTGCTTGTCGATGCCCAAGTGCTCGAGCTGAAAGGCCACAACCTCTGGCGCATCGCCGCCGGGCGAACTCTGCCGGGCGAGTGGCCTGGTTGGCAAGTAATCACGTCGCGCAGATTCAGGGAACTCGTTGTCACGCAAACGGCCGCGAACACGCCGGAATCGCACCGTGAAGAAGCTCGTTTTTTTCCGAGATTTCCGAGAATCAATGATTGACACGGGCGTACAAAACTATAGACTGCCGGTATCCATTGAACCGAGGATTGCGCTGATGTGCATCGGTCTCACTTCTGGAAGCGCTCCAAGCTCCAAGCTCCAAGCTCCAAGCTCCAAGCGACCGTTATCAAGTCTTACGACTCGATATGCACCGAAGCCGGGCCACGCCGCAAGGGCAGGTCTCGGATCGTAGTCCTGTGGATATTCTTCCTCGCAGTCACGGGCTCCGCTCGGACTGCGGTCCATGCCAAGTTCAGGGCGCTATCATGAATGGTCTCGCAAACAAGCCATTCAGAACAGTCGCCTTTTTGGCGGCGATCCTGTTCTTCACTTTGAGCGTGACGCTCCGCTTGAAGAGTATGTCCGCTCCGCCTGCCTCAGGTCTGGTTCCCGCAGTGCCGTCGTTGGACCTCGGTGAGGTCGCCGAGGGCGAAAGCCTTCTCGCTGAGTTCAAATTATGTAATCGAACCTGCCGGCCGATCCATTTGATCCAATCGCTTGCGTCGTGTTCTTGCACTGCGATGTCCTTTTCTCGCCGCACGCTGCAGCCTTCTGAATCCGCATCGTTAGTGACAACTTGGAATCCGAGTTCCACCGGCCCGACGGCGACAGAAGTCCGCATCATCTCCATGCGAACCGATCTCGCGAGACCCTGCATGGAGGACACAATCTTGCAAATTCGCGCCACGGTATTGCCAAAGTAGAGTAGCAATGATTCTTGCACACTTCTTGCTAAGGAGTAACCATGTCAGCGATCACATTCCGTTCTGCCTGTTTAGGGTTCGCGTCAGCGGGAGCCATTTTCGCCCTAGCATCCGCGCTTCCGGTCATTGCGCAGGATTGCCCGCACGAAATGCCTAGCGAACAGCAATGCCCGACCCCGGAGCTGACGCAACGGTGCGGAAACTTCGCGCAGGCACTCTGCCCCTCCAAACACGGCCAATACAAAGAGAATGGCTATTGGGGCTGTGAACTGTCTGAGGGCGCAAATCAGTGCCTTCCCGCCACTACCGAGTCATTGTGCTACACCGACTATGCGTGCAAGTGGTTTCAAACGGCACCCCCCAAGTGCGACAAGGATTTAGATACTGCCGACATGTACTACAAAACGGACAAGGATATCGTGGCATGCCCTGGGACATAGCTCGAGTCCTGTCAGCGTTCGCTGTGCATTAAGAGGTTTGTCGTTGTCGCCTTCCGACTATCGCTTCGTTGCGAAGAAGATCAGTTCTTCTCGTGTCGGGGCTAGGAGCAGCCATGAACTCGATGGCCATAGCGTTCTGCGTCGTAATGACCGCGCAGCCGTCTGCCCCAGACATTGAGCGGCAGATTCTGGAATCACGAATGCGTTTACAATCGGCAGTAATCGAAATTGAGTACGAGTTAGATAAGGGGAATGTCAAGCGCTCGGGCCGTCGCACAGTCTACTTCCAGAAGGGGGCTGTGCGAGTCGATACTTGGTATCCATATCAGGGTGATTCTCTGCATGCTGGGCGACCGATG
>JBGTDH010000169.1:0-8124 GCA_041748435.1 Pirellulales bacterium | reverse complement strand
CTGGCCGGCGGGGCATCGGCCGATGAATGCCGCAGTTGGCCCGCCGCCGAGCGTGAGACGCGTTTCCGCGCGATCCTGGAGCGATTCTATCCCGGCATCTCCGCCCAGATGCGGCCGGGCAAGTTCATGGATTGGCTCACGGATCCCTGGGCGCGCGGCACGTATTCGTTTCCCGCGCCGGGCCAAGTCACCACGGCCGGCCCCGTGCTTGCCGCGCCGCATCATGCGCGGCTGCATTACATTGGCGAACACACCTGCTTCGCCTTCACCGGCTGGATGGAGGGCGCCCTTGATTCCGGCGTGCGCCTGGCGCGCAAGTTTGCCCAACGCGACGGTCTGGTCTGAGACCGCAATTCGTAGCGGAACCGGTGACAGTTCCGGATTCCAAAATTCTCACGAATTCCGCTACTGCCCAACCGAGATGGTCTCGCCCCCCTTGCGCGTCGCCAAGGCATGCAGCACGAGAACCGACGTGGTCTCGCGATACCCCCTCACGCTGCCGTCGCACAGGGCAAACTGGCAAGCGATATCCTTGTGACGGCTGCCAAACCCGCGGTTGTGGTGGGCCTGCACGATATGCACGTTGTCATCGCGGTTCAGGATCTGGTCCTTGCCATCGGTGGCCTGGCCGGCAAAGCGGCGGTAGTTGTTCGCGTTGCTCGAGTTGTACACGGAGCGGTCTTCGCCCCGGCCAAACACCGTGTTCATGCGGACGTGCTTCTCACCGATCAAGAACGTGTTGCTAGTGCCGTCCAGAATATCGTTCATGTTGATGAAGCCCTTCCAGGAAACCACCCGATTGGGCGTGACCGTGGTGTTCAGAACGGTGTTGGCGAGAATCATTGCGCCCCGAGCGCCGCTCCCGTTGCCATTGCCCGTGCCCGGACCGGCGCTGGAGGCGTAATCGCTGAGCGCCCCCACGGGCGTGTCGTTCGAGAAAGCGTCCGTCGGCTTGCGGCGTGAGGGGCAGAAGTACGTGTTCACCGGCTTCTGGGTGACGGTCGCGTTCTGATCGGCATAGGGCAGTGTGACATCGAACTCTTCATACAAGGCCGTCTGCTCCATGTAAGGCAGCAGAAGGACGGCCCAGGTTAAAAAATCGTCCTCAATGCGGCTGGGGATCATCGTCTTGGTGATGTCGTGGAAGTTCTGCGCCCCCAGCGCCATTTGCTTGAGATTATTCTGACACTGGGCGCGGCGGGCCGATTCCCGCGCCGCCTGAACCGCCGGCAAGAGCAGGGCAATCAAGATGCCGATGATTGCGATCACGACGAGCAACTCGACGAGCGTGAAAGCGGGCCGACCAAATGGACGAATGCGCGAGAGCATGGATTTTTTCCCCAGATCCAGAAGACAAGCAGTGGAGCGAACGAACCACACCCGAGAGCCAACATACCGTAGAAATGCTTCGAATCTGCCAGTCCCGCAGATTGAACTTCCGGCATCCTAAGGCAGTGCAAGGAAAACGTCAAGAAATAACTTGCGATGCCGGAATAATACGCAGGCGGAATGCAGAACCTACAGAAACATGACCATTGATGCACCGGGCAGACGCGCCGTAGAATCAAGACTTCTACCAACGGAGCAGTAAGAAAATGAAGCAGCTACGGCTTTGGACCGGCGCGCTCGTGATCGGTGGGATCGTCGGCGGGCACGGGGCGAACAGTTCCCCGGCTCAATCCAAGCCGGCTCAATCCAAGCCGGCGCAATCCAAGCCGGCAGCGCCTAAGGCGGGTGCCGGCGCGGCCAAGAAAAAGGAAGAGCCCGCCACTCCTCCGCCGCCGATGCGGCCCCTCGTCATTGCCAAGGTCGATCTCAATCGACGCGAGGCGGTGATGGCCTCCGCCGCGCAAATCGATCGGCTAATCGAAGCCAATTACGCCAAATTCAAGATCTCCCCCAACCCGGTCGCCAGCGACGAGGTTTTCGTCCGCCGGGCGCACCTGGAGATCGCGGGCACCATTCCCACGCTCAAGGAAACGAAGGATTTCCTGGTCGCGCGGGACAGCCAGAAGCGGGCTCGCCTGATCGATCGGCTGCTGAATTCCCGCGGCTATTCCAGCCATTTCTTCAACTACTGGGGCGACGTGCTGCGCATTTCCGACCGGCTGGCCAACAATGTGCCGGGGCGGCCTTACGGCGAATGGGTCAAAGTTTGCTTGGAGACCAATAAGCCCTACGATCAGATGGTCATTGAGATGCTCACCGCCGAAGGCAAGGTGTTCGATAATCCCGCGGCCGGCTACGTGCTGCGCGATACGGGCATGCCCCTGGACGCCATGAACAACACGGTGCGCATCTTCCTGGGCACGCAGATCGGCTGCGCCCAATGCCACGATCATCCCTTTGATCGCTGGAAGCAGAAAGAGTTCTACCAGATGGCCGCCTTTACCGCGGGCACACAGACGCGCCGCAACGCACGCGACCCCAAGAGCGGCAAGAACGTATTGACCAGCCTGCGGGAAGACTTGAAGAAGGTCGATCCCAGCTTCGATGGCGGCGGCAAATACAACAAGTTCCTGGCCGGCAACTTGATGGAGGTCTGGGACAACAGCAGCAAGCTTAAACTGCCGCACGATTACGCCTACGCCAACGCCAAGGCGGGGGACGTGGTGCCGGCCAAGGCCATCTTCGATCCGCCGGCCCAGATCAGCTCCGGCGAAACGCCCCGCGTGGCCTTTGCCCGCTGGCTCACCTCGCCGGATAATCCGCGGTTCGCCAAGACGATTTCCAATCGGCTGTGGAAGAAGGCGTTTGGCGTCGGCCAGATCGAGCCCATTGACGACCTGAAGGACGACAGCGTGGCCGAGAACCCGGCCCTGATGGAACACCTCACGCAAGAGATGGTCCGCCTGAAGTTCGACATGAAGGAGTACTTGCGGATTCTGTTCAACACCAAGGCCTGGCAACGCGAGAGCTCCGTGGCCGAGTTGGAGCCGGACAAGCCCTACCATTTCCCCGGCCCCGTGCTGCGGCGGATGTCGGCCGAGCAGGTGTGGGATTCGTTCATCACCCTGGCCATCCGCGATCCGCACGAGTATCAGATCGAGCCGGCCCGCGTGCAGTCGCAATTGCTGGATGTCGATCTGGCCAATGCCACGGCCGAGCAGATCCACCGCCGCGATGAAGAGTTGCGGGAAGCCACCAGCCGTCAGGCCAAGCTGGCCCGCGAGAAGGCCTATCAATATAAGGGGCTGCTGCTGGTCCGGGCCTCGGAGCTGCCGATCCCCACGCCGCCGGGGCATTTTTTGCGGCAGTTCGGGCAGTCGGATCACGAGTCGATCGAAGCGGCTTCGCGGGACGGCAACGTGCCGCAGGTGCTGCAGATGTTCAACGGCAACATCACGCACGGACTGTTGGAAGGCAAGTCGCTGTTGTTCGAGCAGGTGACATCTGCCAAGGACCGGGACGGCCGCATCGACGTGATTTTCTTGAGCATCCTCAACCGCAAACCCTCGTCCGGCGAGCGTCAAGCGGCCGTGGCCGAGATCACCAAGAACGACAACGCCGGCTACGGCAACGTGATCTGGGCGCTGGTGAACACGCGCGAGTTTTTATTTGTGCAGTAGCTAACTCGAGTGGAGAGAATTTCAACGCAAAGGCGCAATGGTGCCAAGACGCAAAGCACTGAATTTTCGATAACCGCTTTGCGACTCTGCGACTCTGCGACTTTGCGTTAAACATTGGCCCTATAAACAAGCAGACTTTCATGATCGATCTTCTTCGCACCTTCGATTCCGCCAACCGCCGCACGTTCCTGGAATTGGCGGCGCGTTCTTGTTTGGGCGTTTCCATCTTGCCGGCAGCCGCGGCTTTAGCGGCGCCTGCCAAAGAGAAGAAACGCCCGCAGGCCGGCAGCGCCTCGGATGCGAAGGGAGGCTCGGCCAAGAATGTGATCTACCTGTTCATGACCGGCGCCATGACGCACCTGGATACCTTCGATCTCAAGCCGGGACGCGAGGTGCAAGGCGAAACCAAGGGCATCAACACCAACGTCAGCGGCATGCGGTTCGGAGAGCAGTTGCCGCTGTTGGCCAAACAGGCCGATAAGCTGGCTGTCGTTCGCTCCCTCTACACCGAGACCGGCGACCATCAGCAGGGGCGCTACCTGATGCGCACCAGCTACAAGCAGATTGCCTCGATTCGCCATCCGGGCATGGGGGCGTGGGGAATGCGCGTGCAGGGCCGCCGCAACAAGTCGCTGCCGGACAACATTACCATTGGCGTGGAAGCCCTGCACCCGGGCGCGGGCTTTCTGGACCCCAGCTTCAGCCCCGTTCCGATCGGCGATCCCGCGGCCGGACTGCAAAACACCAAGGGACCCTCGTACCTGACGGAGAAGGCCTTCGATCAGCGGATGAAGCTGATCGCCACGTTCGACAGCTCGTTCCAGAAGAAGTTTCCGCAGCGGCAGGTCGATGCTTACAACGATTTCTATCGCCAAGCCACGCAACTGATGTCCAGCGAAGACCTCAAGGCTTTCGATATCTCGCAGGAGACCGAGAAAGTGCGGTCCGATTACGGCGCCGACCGCTTTGGCCAGGGCTGCCTGTTGGCCCGCCGGCTCATCGAGCACAACGTGCGGTTCGTCGAGGTGGCCTTGGATGGCTGGGATCACCACGTCGATCTGTACGATCGGCTGCCGGAGAAGGCCTCGGCGCTGGATCAGGGGCTATCGGCGCTGCTGGCCGATCTGCAAGCCAAGGGTCTGCTCAAGGACACGCTCGTCGTGCTGGCCACGGAGTTCGGACGCTCCCCCAAGATCAACGCCAACTCCGGGCGAGACCATCACCCCGGCGCCTTCAGCGGCTTGCTGGCCGGCGGCGGAATCAAAGGGGGCCGGTTCTTCGGCACGTCCGATAAAGATGGCCACAGCCCCGACGAAGACCCGGTGGCCGTGGCCGACTTCAACGCCACCATTGCCCACGCGCTGGGGCTGCCCCTCTCCGACGAAATCACCAGTCCCTCGGGCCGCCCCTTCAAGGTAGCCCACGACGGCGTCCCGCTGGCAAAGCTCTTTTAGCCCGAGTCTGCGGCCTACCTTTTGAGGCATTGCGCGTCGTTCGTTGCGATAAGCTTGTCGGACCACGTCTGTTCCGGCGACTGTGGCTAAAGTAGGATGCTATTCATGCCGTTTGCCCTTGTCTATTCCGCGGACGCGGTTGAGCATCTGGCAACATTGACGAAAGCTCAACAGATCCTGGTGCTGGATCAAGTCGACCTGCACCTCGAACATGATCCGACGCTTCCGACGCGTAGACGCAAGGTACTGCGACCAAATCCGATCGCCCCCTGGAAACTTCGCTTGGGTGATCTTCGAGTGTTCTAGAAGTCGATGCGGAAGGCGAGTCGAGAGTGATCGTGAAGCCGTGGGCATCAAGCGTCATAACGAGCTATGGATTGGGAACGAGAGGATCGAATTATGACCGTGATTGAGTTGACCGAGGTTGGCGCGCTCGCTCCGCACGTGCAGTCAGGCAGTCGCGATGTCGTGGTGTTGGTCCACAACGGCAAAACCGTAGGCGCAGTGCTGCCGGGTGATGAGGCCGAGGTGGAAAGCATGCTCTTGAGTATCAATCCCCAGTTTCAGGCCATGCTAGAGCGATCGCATCAACGTGTGAAAACCGAGGGGGGCTTTTCCAGCGACGAAGTGCGCCGACGGCTGGGGCTTTCACACTGAAATGCCGTCTGGCTTTCTGAGAGATCGACGCAGGCGCCGGCGGACTTGCTACAGCAAGGCGCTGACCAGTTGCCCCCCGGCACTGACACGCACGGGGCGGCCATCGGCGGTGTGGAATTCGGTGGCGGGATCGATTCCCAAGAGCGTGTAGAGCGTGCAAGCCAGATCGGTGGGCGTCACGGCGTTTTCGGCCGGAGATTCGCCGCGGGCATCGCTCTGCCCAATCACTTGCCCGCCGCGCACGCCGCCCCCGGCGAGCAGCACGCTGAAGACGCGCGGCCAGTGGTCCCGTCCGGCCGAAGTGTTGATCTTGGGCGTGCGGCCGAACTCTCCCATCACCACGACGAGCGTCTCTTCCAGCAGGCCACGGTCGCGCAGATCAGAGATCAAGGCCGACCAGGCGAGATCCAGCATCGCCACCTTGCCGACCGCGCCGCCGCTGTAACCCTCTTTAAGTTGGAGGGAGAGCGATTGATGCGTGTCCCAGCCGCGATCGGTCACGGTGACAAATCGCACGCCCGATTCGATCAGCCGCCGCGCCAGCAAGCAGCTCTGTCCCAACGACCGCGGGCCGTAACGCTGCCGCACGTCGGCCGGTTCGGCCGCCAGATGGAAGGCCGCCTTGGCCGCCGGGGAGGAGATCAGGCGATAGGCCTGCTCGAACTGCGGATCGCTGGGCGCCTGCTCCTCCACCGTGTGGTGGAACCGGTCGAACGTCGATAAAAACTCGCGACGCCGCTCGAGCCGCGCGGGAGTGACCCCCGCGAAGGATTCCAAATCCCGCACGCGAAAATCGGGCTTGCTCGGATCTCCCAGCACGGCGAACGGGCGGGACGCCGCCGGCAGATAACCTTCGCCCGCGTAGCGCGTGTAATCCGGCACCGCCACGTAAGGGGGCAGATCTTTCTGTCCACCGCGCGTATGAGCCACAACCGCGCCGTAGCTGGGATAATCCAGCACGGGCGTGGGCTTGTAACCGGTGAGCAGGTAATGACTGCCGAAGTTATGCTCGCCCAACGGAGAGGTCATCGAGCGAATGATCGCGGCGTGGTCCATCAAACGGGCGGAGCGCGGCAGCAGCTCGCACACATCCATCCCCGGCACGTTGCTGGCGATGGGAGCAAACGGCCCGCGCACTTCTTCCGGCGCGTGCGGCTTCAGGTCGAAGGTATCGAGGTGGCTCGGTCCGCCGTCCAGCCAGATCAGGATGCAGGAGCGTGCCTTGGCCGCGGTGGTTTCGGCGCGACACCAGTCGGCCAGTGTCAGGCCGAGTGCCGAGAGACTGCCGGCCCGCAACACTTCGCGTCGCGAGAGGTTGTGCATTCGCATCGTGTACCTCAATGGTTGGTCGTGAACTCCTGACAGCCGAGCAGACCCCAAAGCAAATCTTCCCAGGCCTGCTGTCGCTCGCTCCGATCCGGTGCTGCGGAAAGCAGCGGCAGCCAATGCTTACGCTCGGCGATCGTTGGTCGTCGGGCGAACGCGCGCAAGTACAACTCGTTGAGCACGTCTTCCTCCGTGGCGGCCGATTCCAGCAACTGGTGCAGCCGTCCCTCGGATGCGGCGAGCTTCGCATTGATCAGCGGACCGTTGATCTGGTGCAGCCGGGCCGCTAGCGTGGCCGGCGCCGCGCCCGTGTCGCACTGCTCCGGACGCTGGCATCGCCCCAGAATGGTGAGCGCGGGAGACGTTCTCCGCACGTCATGCAGTTCCACGGCGCGAGTCCCGAGTGCCAGAGAATCGTACTTCTCCGGCACGCCCGTTACATCGCACAGCGCGTCGGCCAGCACCTCCGCCTCCAGGCCGCGAGGCGAAACGCAGCCATAGTAAGCAGCGTACGGGGTGGGAACGGCGGCCGTGGGTCCGCCGCGCTGATACGCGGCCGAAACGGCAATCTGCTTCAGCAGCCGCCGCACATCGAACCCATGGTCTTTGAAGTCCCGCGACAACTGCTCCAGCAGCGCCGGATGGGAGGCCGGGTTCGTGGCCCGCATGTCGTCGACCGGCTCCACCAATCCGCGGCCGAACATCTCGGACCACAGCCGATTGACCCAGGCGCGGGCGAAATACGGGTTGTCGTGCGCGGTAATCCAAGCGGCCAGCCGCTCGCGACCAGGTTCTTCGTGCGAAAGGAATTGCACGCCTGGCAAACGAGGCACGGCGGGCAGTCCCGTGCGCGGATGCGTGACTTCGCCGCGGGCCGCGACGCGCACTTCCCGGCCGCGCTCCATCCGGGCGAACATCGCCGCCAGGCCGTGATAATCGTCCTGCGTCCAGCGGTCCAGCGGATGATTATGGCAGTTTGCGCAACCGAGCCGCGCTCCGAGGAACAACTGGCTCACGTGCTCCGCCTGCTCGCGCGGTCCCGTCGTGGCTCGCGTGAAGTTGGCCGGGCCAACGGCGTGGCTGTCTCCCTCCGCGCGAAGCAGTTGGGCCGCCATCCG
>JBGTDH010000168.1:0-4208 GCA_041748435.1 Pirellulales bacterium | reverse complement strand
TTCGAGACCTTCGGCAACGAGGGCTTCTGGACCGATGCCATGCGGCTGCCGCAGGGAATGATGCGAGAGAAGGTGACGCTGCTGCAGTTGCTCGAGACCGGCTTTCACGTCGATGCCCACGCGCTCGACAGCAGCCTGAGCCGGGCGCTCGCCAGCGAACTGCAAACCGACCTTTCACCGGCCCGCGCGCCGCTGCTGCACGACCCAGCGGTGGCCTTGAAAGTCGTCGAGTCCAACGCGCTGATCGGCATCGTGCCCAAGGACAGCGACCGCGACGGCCGCATCGAATTGCGCCGGGCCGACAAGGTCGGCGTGGCCTGCGCCATCTGCCACACCATTTCCGACGGCTCTGTCGGGCAGATCGCGGGCAAGGGTTCTATCGGGCGGCGTCTCGATGGCCTCGGGACCTTCTCGCTGGACATGGGCAAGGCACTCGCAATGGCCGCCAACTCCCGTGCCTATTATCCGAATCTTCAGCTCGAACTGGGCGGCGAGACGATTGGCCGCGCCCCGAAAGGTATCCGTAAAGATTCGATCGAGGCGGAGGTCGATGCGTATTTGAGAAACCCCGATTTCTATCCGCGTGGCACGTTCGACGAGACCCCGGACGGCATCGGTAACCCAGTGCAAAACACCCCGTTGTTTCGTCAAGACTTGGCCGGGCCCTACGGCAGCAACGGCCTGCACGAAAAACTGGAGGGAATCAGCAACGCGTCCTACACCACGAATCTCGACCTAACCACCTTGGCCACTCCTGAAGGACGGGAACTACTCATCACACTCGCCGGAAAAAAAGGCGAAGAGTTACATGCGAACTACATCCAGATCCTGAAGGACACGAAGGTCACGGACTATCCGTTCGTCAGGGCATCCACTGGGCACAAGGCCGGTCACCGCGACACGCCCTCCGGTCGGCAGGTGGATATGCAAAAGCTTCTGGATCTGAAGGCGTATTTACACAGCCTGCCGGCACCCAGAAGCACCGCGGTCGATAGGTCCGCGGCGGGCCGAGGACGAGCGTTGTTCCAAGCGAACTGCACTCAGTGCCACAGCGCGGACCAAAGAAGACCCGTGCCGACTAAGCTCATCAGCCTGAAGGATATATGGCCGGCGTACGACCCCGCCACGCTCGCGAGGCGTGAGCCGCCCTTGAGCCCCATTGAGAATTCGCCGGGAGGCTACGACGACAAAATGGTCATTATCGATGCGAGCGAGCGTGGCGCGCCGCGTGGCTTGGCCTTGCCGCTGCTGCTCGATCTGGCACGCAAGCCAGCCTACCTGCACGACAACTCTGTTCCCAGTCTCGATGCGCTGCTCGATCCGAAGCGAGGCAGCCGGGAGCCGCACCCGTTCTACATCGTGGAGCCGGCTCAGCGGGCGGATGTCGTAGCGTTCCTGCGCAGGCTCGACACCGGCGAGCGTTGAGGTCATCGAACAGCGGGCGGTGCCTGGTGGAGTTGGAGTTTCTATCGTTTAAAGGTTGCCGATACCCATTCAAGCAGGATTGTGAGGATTGCTCGCCGCAGCCGGGTTGCTCATCGGCGCGGCAGTCGCTCTTTCAAGGGCCTGCCGCATCGACTGATCGCCGCGGGGATGTGCTGCTGCTGTCCACCGGAGCGTTGTTGAGAGTCGCCCTGTCGGCCCGCATCTAGAAGACACCCCAGGAGAACGCCATGAACCACTACAGCAAAAACCCTGAAGCCATCGCCAAGCTCTCCCCGGAGCAATATCGAGTCACCCAGGAAAGCGCTACCGAACGACCGGGCAGCGGCGAATATTTGGGCAACGAGGCGCCGGGTATCTACGTCGACATCGTGTCGGGTGAGCCACTGTTCGCTTCATCGGACAAGTTTGAATCCGGTTGCGGCTGGCCAAGCTTCACCAAGCCGATCGAGCCGGCCAACGTCAGCGAGTTGCGCGACGGCACGCACGGCATGGCCCGTACCGAGGTGCGCTCGGCACACGGCGACAGTCATCTGGGACACGTGTTTACCGATGGTCCGGCCGATCGTGGCGGGCTGCGCTACTGCATCAACTCGGCCTCGCTGCGTTTCATCCATCGCGACGACATGCAAGCGGCGGGTTACGAGGCATATCTCAACCAGGTGGAGGATGTCCGATGACCAGTGAACGTGCAGTGCTGGCGGGCGGCTGCTTCTGGGGCATGCAGGACCTGATTCGCAGCTATGACGGCGTGATCTCGACGCGGGCCGGCTACAGCGGCGGCGACGTGCCCAACGCGACCTATCGCAACCATGGCAGCCATGCCGAAGCGATCGAGATCATCTTTGATCCATCGAAGTTGAGCTATCGCACGCTGCTGGAACTCTTCTTCCAGATCCACGATCCGTCCACGCTGAACCAGCAGGGCAATGATCGCGGCAGTTCCTACCGGTCGGCGATCTTCACCACCACGCCCGAACAGCGGGGGGTCGCCGAAGACACTATTGCCGACGTCGACGCCTCGGGGCTGTGGCCCGGCAAGGTGGTTACCGAAGTGGCCCCCGCGGGCAACTTCTGGGAAGCCGAGCCCGAGCACCAGGATTACCTGCAGCGCTATCCCACTGGCTACACATGCCACTTCATCCGGCCCAGTTGGACGTTGCCCGTCGCGACGCCGCCGGCTGATTAGGTTCTTCGTTCGCGGCCTCGTCGGCTATCTTTCTCGCGGCGCAGCCCCCGGCGTACGCACCAAGTCAAGGCACAGGGTTCAACTGCCGCGTCGCCATCGGGGTTGGATGCCATTCTTGCCAGGCTTGCCGGTCTAGACCGCATAACGGACGAGAGCGCTCCAGAAGTGTGACGGCTCGACCGGTGTGAACAGGATCGTGGAAATTCTGCAGACGGAGCTGGAGATGGCGATGGCGCTGACCGGGCGAACTTCGCTTGCCGCGATCGATAGCGGCGTGCTCTGGAACTGACAGCCGCGCCCGCTGAGCTCGCAACCCGTTTCGACACGCGCCATTGCTGGTCCACTCTATTCGATGGCGCAATACTATATAGTGGTGCCCATGCTGATCGACGAGTTTCTTCCGGCCTATGACGTCGTGGAACGTCACTCGACGATCGTGAGAGCGTCGGCAGCGGCCACCTATTCTGCGATTCGTACCGCGGACATTGCGGGAGCGGCTCCGGTCAAGCTGATGCTGGCCATTCGGAAGCTACCAGCCGCTCTCGTCAGTGGTCGGACAGGCCTCTCGGCGCTTCGGGATCGAGCGAGGGATCGCATTGCACTCGGCGATTTCGAGAAGAGTGGTTTTACTGTCCTGGCTGAGGATCCGCCTCGTGAGCTTCTGATCGGACTGGTCGGTGCTTTCTGGACGCCGAGCGGCGGATTATGCGATACAAATCCTGATCACTTTCGCGGCCCGCAGTTGGCCGGAACTGCGCGCGCTGCATGGAATTTCGTCGTGGGCGATGCAGGTGACGGTCGAGTCCGCCTAACTACCGAAACGCGGGTTCAAACAGCTGATGAAGCGAGCCGCCGGAGATTCCGCTTGTATTGGCTGTTTGTTCGTCCTGGAAGTGGGTTGATCCGTCGCTACATGCTCCATGCGATCAAGCGCGAAGCGGAGCGGGCATCACCCAGTAATCTCCTTCCGTGAATGCCGGTTCATTTTCCTCTGGTCGGAACTCCGCCAATAGCCCATCTTAGCGGGCAATGGCTGACCTTCGGGGAATCCTGTGCTGACCGCTACGAGAGTTGTCTCGATACTCTTTGCCGGGATCATGACCGGACTTCTGTTTGGAGACTGGCTCGGGCCGTCGTTTGCGCGTTCGCAAATGCCTCTCGGCGGCTTCGTCCAGTTCCAGCAGATCATCCATTACAACTATCTGAAGGTTCTGCCGGCCCTGTCGATGGTCGCCCTTACTGCGCCGATCGTATGGCTGGTACTTGTCCGTCGTGACAAAGCGCAGTTCCGGCTTCTGGTTGTGACGGTCCTCGCCATTGCAGCCGCCTCGGCGATCACGTTCATCTGCAACGTACCGGTCAACGACGTGCTCGAGACCTGGAATCACAACTCACCGCCGTCGGATGCGCGTGAGCTCTGGCAACCTTGGGAATCGGCCCATCTCGTTCGTACAGGTTTGTGGTTTCTCGCGTTCGTACTCGAGATAGTCGCGCTGTCTCTCGCCGCTCGGCGCGCACCCTCGCTGACTTAGTTGGGGTCGACAACCGCCTGCACGTTGTCGCCCGAGTTCCGGTC
>JBGTDH010000167.1:0-5942 GCA_041748435.1 Pirellulales bacterium | reverse complement strand
CGTGTGGCTGCCCCGCTCGCCGGAGAGCCAAGGATACTCCGCTCGCCGGCAGCCGGGGCAATCGACCGTCTCCCGCAACCCGGCCACCTTCACTTGCCGGATGCGGTTGTCCCACAGTTCCACAATCGTGAGTACGCGGCTGATCGCCTCGCGATGCCCGCTGAGTATCTTGATCGCTTCGCTGGCCTGCATCGAGGCGATCACATTGATGATCGGCGCAAGAATGCCGGCCGTATCGCAGGTGGGCGTGCTTCCCGGCGGCGGCGCTTCCGACATCAGGCAGCGCAAGCACGGCGTCTCCTGCGGCAGAATGGTCATCGTCTGCCCCTCGCATCCGAGGCAGCCGCCGTAGACCCAGGGGATGTTGTGCTTCAGCGAGACATCATTGAGCAGAAAGCGGATCTCGAAGTTGTCGGTTCCGTCGACAATGCAATCGACGCCCCGGCAAAGCTGCTCGATGTTGGAAGAATCGACATCGGCCACCACCGGCTCGATCTCGATCTGCGAGTTGATGCGCCGCAGCTTGTTGGCCGCGGCGACCGCCTTGGGAAGATTGGCCGCCAGATCGTCTTCGTCGAACAGCACCTGCCGCTGCAGGTTGTTCAGCTCGATGAAGTCCCGATCGACGATGCGCACGTGGCCCACGCCCGCGCGGACCAGCGTGTTGGCCAGCACCGTTCCCAGGGCGCCGCATCCGCAGACTAGCGCCCGGCTTGCCAACAGCCGCCTCTGCCCCTCCTCGCCAAACGGCGGGTAGCGCATCTGGCGGGCATAACGATCCAGGCTGGCGTCTGCTTCCGCGGAGTTCATCGTTTGCGATTCGCGCCTGAGCGGTCGAATAGTGTAGGCGGGTTTCTACGAAACCCGCTGCCGGTCTCGGAGAGACCGGCCTACATTGGCCGGACCGCCTGGCACGCCGTCCAACAACAGATCATCTCGCCGTGGACCAACCACTCTCCCGACAGTCCTACCAGCCCATCACCATGTTCGATTCGATCACCTTGCGAGCCCGTTCCAGGTCGGAGCCGGTCTCGTGCATGTAGAGCCGAATGGCGTGGACCTTGTCTCCGTGGGCCTTGGCCAGACAATCGCGGGCCGTGTTGCAGGGATCAATCTTTCCGTTCAGTCCCAGGGCCGATTTGGAGATCACCCACGTGTCTCGCGGGCGCTTGGTGAGTCGCACGACGCGCTCGTGCGGATAGGCGTCCCGAACCACCAGGTTGGCAGCGTCCTGATCCTCGGCCCAGGTGATAATAATGTGCGACTCGGTTTCCACTTCAAACAGCGGCATAGCGCGTTCCTCCGCAAAAAAGAGGACAGAAATCCCAGCAGGCCCCTCTGCGCAGATCGTATGCTTTTGACCCTCGATAGTCAACGCGGCACGGGTCTGCAAAGATGCCTGTTCCCACGCGGCTTACGATCCACGCAAGAGATGCGTGCAAATACTGACGAACCTGCGTAAGATCGGCCTTGATTCGAGAACAATCAAAGGACACTCCCTATGACTCGTTGCATCTTTGCCTGGCTGGTGATTATCGCCCTCTCTACTGTAGCGGCGGCGGCTGACGATTGGACCGTGCTGGAAGCCTCGGACAAGGCGCCGCCGTCCAAGCTCTTGTATCGGTATTTGCAGGAGGAAGCACAGGAGCATTTCGATGCCCGGCGCAAGGAAGTCGCGGCGTTGGTGACGCCGGACGATGTAAAGCGGCGTCAAACGGAGTTGCGGAAGCGGTTCATCGAGGCGCTGGGCGGATTTCCCGAGAAGACTCCGCTTAATGGCCGTGTGGTGGGGCAGGAGCGGCGGGATGGTTATCGCATCGAGAAGGTGGTCTACGAGAGCCGCCCGCGGCATCACATCACGGCCGTGCTCTATCTGCCATCCGGCGAAGCTCCCTATCCCGGCGTGATTGTGCCCTGCGGCCATAGCGCCAACGGCAAGGCCGCTGAGCCTTATCAACGCGCTTGCATCTTGCTGGCCAAGAACGGCGTGGCCGCCCTCTGTTACGACCCCATCGGCCAGGGAGAGCGCATGCAGTTGCTCAATGCGGAAGGCAAGCCCGCCATTACGGGCAGCACCTCGGAACACACGATGGTGGGAGTCGGCGCGCTGCTGGTGGGTAAAAGCACCGCCACCTATCGCATTTGGGACGGCATCCGCAGTCTCGATTATCTCGCGTCGCGGAAGGAGATCGATCCTGCTCGTCTGGGCTGCACGGGCAACTCCGGCGGCGGCACGCTCACCTCGTATCTGATGGCGCTGGATGAACGCATCGTGGCGGCGGCCCCCTCGTGCTATCTCACCACGCTGGAGCGGCTGTTCGCCACGATCGGACCGCAAGACGCGGAGCAGAACATCACCGGGCAGGTGGCGTTTGGCATGGACCACGCAGACTACCTGACGCTGCGGGCCCCGCGACCCACGCTGATGTGCGTGGGCACACAAGATTACTTCGATATCGACGGCGCGTGGACCAGCTTCCGCGAAGCCAAACGCGTGTACGGCATTCTGGGATTTGGCGAACGCGTCGATCTGTTCGAGTTCAACGACAAGCACGGTTTCTCCCTGCCGCGCCGCCAGGCAGCCATGCGTTGGATGCGTCACTGGCTGCTCGACGTGAACGACGCGCCGACCGAGTCCGACTTTCCCGTCGCCAAAGATCCGGACATGCTCTGCACCTCCACCGGCCAGGTGCTGAGCGAATTCAAGGGACGCTCGGCCTTCGATCTGAATGCCGAAGAAGCCGCCGCGCTGGCCACGCGCCGCACGAGCGGGCCGCCCGAAGTTGCGACACTACGGCGCCTGCTGGCGATCTCCGATCGCATTGAGCCGGCCGCCAAAGAGTTGAAAGCCAAATCGGAGGCGAAAGACCATCGCCTGACCAAGTTGATCTATCAACCCTCCGAGGGAATTCCGCTCCCGGCGATCCTGCTGGAGCCTATGACCGCGGCGGCAGACAAACCGCTTGTGATCTATGTCCACGAAGCGGGCAAGGCCGCGGACGCCGGGGAGAACGGCCCCATCTCGCAGCTCGTGAAACAAGGCCGCAGCGTGTTGGCCCTCGATGTCCGCGGTTGGGGCGAGACCGCGCCCGGCAAGCAGAACGCCGATCGGCCTGGCGCGTTCGGTGTCGATTCCAAGGAGTTCTTCTTGAGCCTGCACTTGAATCGGCCGCTGCTAGGGCAACGCGTGTCCGACGTGCTGGCAGTCATTGGAGCAGTGACGACCGAAGGCCAAACGGCGGTCGAACTTATGGGCATCGGCGCGGCAGGACCCATCGTGCTGCACGCCGCCGCGCTTGACCCGCGTGTGTCGGCCGTGATGACACAACGATCAATCGCCAGTTGGACCAGCGTTGCCCAGACACCACTGACCGTGAACCAGCTTTGCAACGCGGTGCCGAATGTGCTGGCTCACTACGACTTGCCCGATCTTGTGGCGGCCATTCGCCCACGAACGTGCAATCTCGTGGCGCCGGTCGATCCCGCAGGCCGCGCGATCGCTGGGAAGTAGGTAGCCGCACGGTGCGGTCGCTCATGAGAAAGCGGACGATGTACGCAGCGTTGATTGCGGCCGCGGTCGTGCTGTTGCCCGTGCTGGCGTTCGCCCTGCTCCGCCTTATCTCACCGCGCCCAACCAACCTGGGCATCACGGAGGGGAGCCTGGCGCCTTGCCCGCGCACTCCCAACTGCGTCTCAACCCAAGCCACGGACCCTTCGCAGCAGATATCGCCGTTTCCCTTTCAGGGCACGCGCGCCGAGAGCATCGCGCGCGTCAAGAGTGTGTTGGCGTCTCTCCCGCGCATGAGCATCGTCCAAGAGACCGACGACTATCTGCACGTGGAAGCCACCACCCGGCTGTTCCGCTTCATCGACGACGTGGAGTTCCACTTCGACGACACGATTCGCCAGATCCACTTCCGTTCCGCCTCCCGCATCGGCCACTCCGACCTGGGCGTCAACCGCGCCCGCATGGAGCAAATCCGCGGGGCCTACGCCGCCCAGTAGCGGTTCGGCGGCATTCGCTTGCAGGCACTGCCTCCGGATCCTAACTCCTCAGATTCCTGATGACATCGCCACGCCGCGCTCCAAAACTCCTGGAGCGGCGACCACGAGGCGCCGCATGCAGACAATGTGGGCGGGTTTCTCCGAAACCCGCGGACCGGTCTCGGAGAGACCGGGCTACATTCAGGCGTCGACTACGGACTGAGGGACGAGGGAAACAGAGCCGGTGATTTGAGGTAGGTCTTTTGGATCATGTCCTTGTTGGATTCGCCCAGGATGATCTCCTCCACGCGCACGCGGAGAGGCGAAGTGGTCTTCACTTTCTCGTTGGGCTTGGCCACCGCCAGAATGGCCTTCTCTTGCCATTGCTCTTGGAATGTGGCCGCCGGAATGCGGATGTTGCCGCGAATGGGATCCGCCAGGTAGACGAGCTCGCCATCGGTGCCGCGAAAGACGACGAAGTGCTTGTATTCGCCAACCGTGATGCCCACGACCAGCGGGACCTTCGATTCGGTGAGCTTGTCGAATTCCAGCTTGCCGAGCGCGGCCTGATAGCCTTGCTTCTCGGCGGCTTTCTTGAGGTCAGTCAGGGTCAGCCCGTTCTGGATGCGGTCGCGCGTTTCGGCCCGCGTAAGCACTTTATCGAGGGCCAGCAGAAAGGTCTGCTCGGTTACATTGTCGCCCCAGTAGTAGCGAATCAGCGTGGCCAGGGCTGCGGCGCCGCAAGAGTAATCGCGGCTCTGCATGACGATGTTCCTCTGCTGCAGCGCCTTCCAACTGGAGACGCTCCGCTGGAACTGGCGGTCGGCATCCCGAACGGGAGGACCCGGCGCTTGGGACCATGCTCGAGGCAACCCCAGGCCGGCAATCAGCAAGCCCAAGCAGACGCCAGTGGAAAGAGCGAACGTGCGCATGGTGGCCTGCGTGGATGGGAATCAGTAGGTCCAGACCACGCCAAAGCGGGCATCGGGAGCATCGGGGGTCATTCCGATCTCCGCGAACGGCTCGATGATCTCCTTGACCTTGCACAGGCCCCGCCACTTGGGCAGGCACCGCTCGGGGTTCAGGATCGTGACCGAGAAGCGCATCCGCATCGGCTCCAAGTTGCTGCCGGGGATCTCGAGATCGTTGATGGTGGTCCTGGTGACATACACACCGAGGAAGCTGGCGCTCAGCGTGATGCGTTCGTTGACCGCGAAGCCGACTCCCAACTGATAGAAGAACTGCTCGCCGGGATCGATCTCGAAGCCCAGTGTCTCTCCGTCGAAGCGGTGGCGATACCCGCCGCCGTAGAACACGACGACCGGATCGTAGGAATGAATGAACAGCAAGCTGGCGGACATCGCGAAGAAGCCCTCGCCGAGTTGCGCGCCGGGAGACAGGCCGAACAGCGGGAAGTTGTCGTCGCCGGTGGGAAAGGTCAGATCGGTGGTGCCGATGATATCCGGGCAGACGCCTTCGGCCTTTTTGAGCAGCACGGTGCCGCCGGCGCGCAGATCGCCCGCGCCGAAGATGCTTTCTGATTCGTCGAAGCCGACGAACGAGATTTGAGAGTTGGACAAGCCGACCGGCATGTTCAAGAACATTTGCAAGCGGGGGAGCACGCCCACGCGCACCTCAAAGGGGCAGGTGAGCAGTCGCTGCCGGATGCGGCTGCCGGCGGCGCCGACGACGACGCCGGAATTTGTCAACGCGACCGGCAGGAGCGTCTCGGAAAGGCTGTAAATGAAGCCGATGTCGTATTGCCACTCGCCGGGCTCCAGCAGCACGGTTTGCCGCCGCAAAAACGAGAGGTTGTTGCTTTCCGGGGCGGTCCCCAGGCGCTCTGCTTCGCTCACGCGGTCGGCGTCGGGGTTGCGGTTGCCCGCATTGGCTGGACGCGGCGCATCGGGTTCGGGCAGCGTGCCCGCCTCGCCCATGAGCATGGGCTCCATGGGTCC
>JBGTDH010000166.1:0-8427 GCA_041748435.1 Pirellulales bacterium | reverse complement strand
CCCGACCTTGTGCGACGCGATGCGCCGGCAGGCCGGCTTCGAGCCTTGCCAGGTCGACCTGCAACTGCCGCAGCGCCGTCTGGGCGCCCTGGCCGCGGGGCATGCCCTACCGGTGATCGATTTGCTGCCGTACTTCACGTCATCCGGCGAGCAGCCGTATGAGCGTCATCAGCCGGAGCTGAACGAACACGGGAATCGCGTGGCCGCCGAGGTGGTGGGCCGCTGGATTGAACAGCATTATCGCACGCAAATCGCCTCGGCCCGCCAGGCCGCCGCGCCGTAGAGCCAGGAAAACCGTTACAAAACGAACCAGCGGTCGCGAAGTCCGAACCGCGTTCTTTCCTACCGTGTCCCTGGTGACTAGAATATAGAAGGTGTCAGGCCGTTCATCGATCATCCACGAAAGGAACTTCGCTTTGGTGCAGACATCCGTTGCCGCTTCACGGACCATTCCTGCCAACCGTAGTCTGCAACTGGCTTTGGCCGCCGCTCGTGTGGCCGACGAGAATCGGGGACGCGAGATCGTGATCCTCGATCTGCGTGAACTCACCCCCATCTTCGATTACTTCGTCCTGGCCACCGGCGCCAGCCGCCGGCAGTTGCATGCCATCAGCGAAGAGATTGACCATATGCTGGAAGAGCAGATGGGAGATCGCCGCCTGGGCATTGAGGGATACCAGGAAAGCCGCTGGATTCTGCTCGTCTACGGCGACGTGGTGGTGCATTTGTTCGAGCCGGAAACGCGGGATTATTATGCCCTGGAGCAGCTCTGGTGCGCCGGCAAGAAGGTTCCGTTTGAACCGCTGGCGCGTCCCGCCAATGCCGACGTGAAGCTGGTCGAGTGAGGGTTCGCAATACCGGCCAAAGCCGCAAGAGCCGCCTCAAGCCGGGACTACGAGCTAAAACAACCCCGGCACTTCGGTCGCCGGGATCCAGCGGTCTTCGTGATCTTCCTCGCGCACGAAATCATCGGGCTGAAGCTGCTTCTTTTGCTTCATCTCCGTGAGCTGGGGAATCGTGAGCGGGCCGATCTCCTCGCCCATGATCTTGCAGAAGTACGCGGGACCGGTGGGCAGCACGGGTCCGGTGGGTTTCGCACTGCCCGGCTTGTGCATCTGCTGGCGCTGAATCAAATCCTGGGCCTTGCGCAACGTGGCGCCGCGGCACATGCCGCCATTCATGAACATGCCCAGGTCGGTCACGGCCTCGTCCATCACCGGGTAGCGATCGTCCGGGTTCTTGGCCACCATCAGATGGAAGATGGCATTGAGCTCTTTGGTGCATCCCTTGCGCGCCTCCACCAGGGAGGGAATGGGATGGTCCCGATGGGCAATGATCTTCTGGATGGCCGTGTCGGCATAGTAAGGCGGACGTCCCGTCAGCACGCGGTGCAGTGTGCAGCCCAAGGCGTAAATATCGCTGCGTTTATCGGCATTGCGAGCGTTCTCCGCTTGCTCCGGGGGCATGTAATCGAACGTCCCCAGCATCTGGCCGATCTGCGTCAGACTCTCCGCATCGGTCCCTTCGTCCGGCTTGGGGAAGGCGTTCTCCACCCGAGCCAGGCCCATGTCCATGATCTTGATGACGCCGGTCTTATCCAGCAGCAAGTTGCCCGGCTTGATATCGCGATGCACGATGCCTTCGTTGTGCGCGTAGGCCAGACCGCGAGCAGCCTGCAAGATATAGTTGGCGGCATCGCGAATTTGCAGCGGGCCTTGCTTATCCAGCAACGCGGAAAGGGGCATGCCTTCCACAAACTCCATCACCAGGAAGTGCAGGCCGGCGTCCTCATCGGCATCGTAGGCCGTCACGATGTTCGGATGGCTAAGCCGCGCGGCCGCTTGTGCCTCTTGCTGGAATCGCTTGATGACGTCTTCCGAGCGCGTCGATTCCGGATGCAACACCTTCAGGGCCACCATCCGGTCCATCCGCCGGTGCCGCGCCTTGAGGACGACGCCCATGCCACCTTCGCCCAGCTTATCAATAATGATGTAATTGCCCAGGAACGATCCGGGCATGAGACCGCGGAGAATCTTGGTGCTGGAGCCGCTGTCGCGACGAGGGCGGGGCGGTTCGTCCAGCACGCTCTCGTTCCTGGACGCAACCGGCTCCGGCGCCTGCTCCTTGACTGCTGCTGGCTGGGGTCGGGCCGTGGCAGGTTTGGCAACCGTGGAATGCGCCGCTTGGGCAACCACGGTATCCGTCGTGGCGGGGCTTGCCGCGGGCTTCGCGGCCGCCTGATCTTTGAACAGACCTTTGACGCTCTGCGCCGGCACCCACGGGCTATCGTCCTTGCGAACCAGATCCTTCGGCTGCAGCTTCTGGTTTTGCGCCATCTCCAGCAACTTGCTGGAACTCATCGGCCCAAGCACTTGCCCAAACACCTTGCAATACCAAGCAGCCGCCATATCAAACTCCCGTACCCACCGCGCAGCCGGCCTGTGGAAGCAGCACACCGAAGGAGATCGCCTTCAATTGTCCCAGAAACATTGGTCCGCTGCAAGCAAATGCGCGCTACAGCAACTTGCGAAACTCCAGGGCGGCCAGGTATTCGCGAATCGCGTCTTGGATGTTGGCCATGCTTCTTCCACCGTGTCACCTTCGGACCAGCAACCGGGCAACGCTGGCACGGACACGCTGATCCCCTCCTCAGTCCGGTGAATGGCAATCTTGTAATTCATGAGATTCTCCTTTCCCTCAGTATACTCAGCCGCGAAAGCCAAGACTCTTTGAGGTGACGATGCTGCCAGGCCCAGGCGCCGGTTAGCGCCGCCGCGTAGATCAAGAGCCGCAACTCGGCGGTCAACCGCGGACGAGCAATCTCCGAGAGATAGAACGGCCAGAGCGGTGTGCAGGGGGCCAGAATCGTGCAACTGAATGCCAGCCCCCGAAATAGCACGGCCACGGCCAATAGCATCCACGCGCAGATCCACAGCGGCGCGTACCAATGATCGTAGTCCAGCGCGGTCCACAGGGCGAAGCAGGGGAAGATGGCACACAGGTAACGCGGCCCCGCGGAGCCGCCGCCGTGCCAGCCGCCGAACGAGGCATTCATGAGCAACAGTCCCCCCAAGCTCAGGACGCAAAACATCGTACAAAGCCGCCGGTCGGGCGCCGCGCGTATGCGGCTCGCCCGGCTGCTAAAAACAAACGGCAGGCACAGAGCCAAAGGGCTCAGGTAGACCCACGGTTGCGTGAGTAGAATGCCGCGGCTGCCGCCAAACAGCAACTCGCGGAACGTCTCGAGCGGAGGCAATCGAAAGATGCCCCATAGGTTGATCTGCTCGTGCGCAGTATCCAGAAATGCGGGGTTTTGGTAATGATTGGCAATGGAAACAGGAGAGCCAAAGCAGGCCGTGTGATACCAGATCCAAAGCAAGCCCGGACCGACGCCGCCCAGCAAGAAACGGGCGATGTTGCTCACGCGATGCTGTTCGCTCTGCAGCCGGCAACCCACGCACAACAGCAAGGCGGGAATCTGCATGCCGAAGCCATAGTCGGACAACAGCGCGGCCCCGGCAAACAGTCCCACGGCAAAGAACGACCCTCGCAACAACGAGTACAACGTGGCCAGAGTCAGAATCGCGGTGAAACCATGACCGCAATTATTATTGAAGAACAAACTGGCCGTGTTTCCCCACAGCGTGGCCATCAGGAAGAACGTCTGAGCGGCCCTGCTCACGCCTCGCTGTTGGAGCCATTGCACGATAGCGGCCACCAGGCACAACAAAGGAATCTGCTGGATCAGCAGACAGGTAATCTTTTTGGTGAAGTTGGACGGCCCCGGCCGCAGACCTTGGGCATCGCGCGGCTGCTCCCACAGGCGCGGGATCTGATCGACGATTGCGAACACGGGAAAGCCCAGCAGCATGGGGCCGGGCGCTTTGTTGGAGTAATAATGCCCGTCCGGCGTGCGGGCCCAATCCACGGTGTCGCCGAGAGAATCGTCGATGCGGAAGCTCCCCTGCTCCAACATCGACCGCATGGTGCACCAGCGGCTCATGGCGTTGGTGTTGCCATCGTGCGTGACCACCAGGTTGAGGATCAAGAACGCGACGCCCCACGGCAGCCACCAGGCGGCGCGGGGGAGTACGCGTGGAACCGCAGCGTAGGACATCGAAACAACTCCTTTCCGCGCACAGGAACTGGCGGGATCACGATTGCAAATCGCCCTCGCCGGGCGGCAACGTAGTGCAGAACGCAGCAGGCTGGCAATGCCGGTTGCTGCCAGCTTGATGCATCCAGCAAAAATCAAGGAACGCTTATGGTGCTTGGGAAGCGTGTCGTCGTGGTGCTGCCCGCGTACAAGGCGGAGAGAACGCTGGAACAAACCGTGCTGGCGGTGCCCGTCGGCATCATGGATGAAGTCATACTGGTCGATGATTGCAGTCCGGACGGGACCGTGGCCGTGGCTCGCAAACTGGGCCTGACGACCATCGTGCATGCTCAGAATCGCGGCTACGGCGGCAATCAGAAGACGTGCTATCGAGAGGCGTTGGATCGCGGGGCCGATATCGTGATCATGCTGCATCCGGACTACCAGTACGATCCGCGGCTGGTTCCGGTGATGGCCCACATGGTGGCCTCCGATATTTACGACGTGGTGCTGGCATCCCGCATGCTAGGGCGCGGGGCGCTGGCCGGCGGAATGCCGCGCTACAAATATGTGGCCAACCGCGTTCTAACGTTCGTGGGGAACCTGTTTCTGGGTCTGCGGCTCAGTGAATACCACACGGGATACCGGGCCTTCAGCCGCCAGGCGCTCGAGGCGGTCGATTGGAGCCGCAACTCCGATAACTTCGTATTCGACAACCAGATACTGGCCCAGCTTCATCACGCCGGCATGCGGTTCGGCGAGATCTCCTGCCCGACCAAATACTTCCAGGAAGCATCTTCGATCAATTTTTCATCCAGCGTGCGCTACGGCCTGGGCGTGCTGCTTACCTCTCTGGCCTATCGCTTGCACGTGATGAAAATCCGCCGCCACCGGCTGTTTCAGTGATGCATCGGGCGGCCAGCCGAAGTGCGCCGAGTACCGGCTCCGGGACGAGGGTGATCGAAGCGGGATGCAGGTCTCGGGCAGAAAGTTGCTGCCGCACGGCGCGAGCCATGTACTCGCTCTCCGCAAGCACGCCTCCGGCGAGCGCCAGCGGAAACTCGCGGGGGGGCAGCTCGAGTTGCTGCGCGACGGAGGCCACCATGAGGGCGAGTTCCGCGGCGGCGGCGGTCACGATCTTCCCGGCTTCGGCATCCCCGGCTTCCGCGGCTGCAACGACGTGGGGCGCCAACGTTGCCAGAGCGGCGCGATCGAGATCACAGCCATGGACGGCCGGGACAAGTTGCTGGGGTTGTCCGATGCTTAACGCAGCCAGCAAATGTTCGGTCAAGATCGTGGCCGGACCACGACCATCGGCTGCGGCGGCCACGCTGCGCAGCGCCGCCAGCGCGATCCAGTAAGCGCTCCCTTCGTCGCCGAACAAGTAACCCCAGCCTCCGGCCCGAGCGGTGCGGCCCTCCGCAGTTTGGCCGAAGGCCAAGGAGCCGGTGCCGGCGATCAAGGCGATGCCCCAACCGTGCGGCGTTCCTTCCGCCAACAGGGGCAGCGCATCGTGAACTTGTTGGAAGTCGCGAGCCACGTGTCGCGATGCCGCCCAGGCTTCGAGTTGACGGTGATCGCCCTCACGGCCGCCGCCCGCCAAGGCCAGGCAGCACGCCTCCACTTCTCCCCGCGTCAGACCCGCGTCGCCAAACGCCGCTGAAATCGATTCGTCGAGTGCGCGGAATGCCGCCTCGAATCCGATCGCCTGCGGGTTCGAGGGTCCTGCCATTCCACGACCCAACACGGCGGTCGATCCCTCGGAATGAACTCGCGCTAACAACGCCAAGGTCCCGGTGCCGCCGCCATCAATCCCGAGAATCAGATCCGCATGCACAACAGGACGCCCGGCCGAAGATCCCGCCGCGGCCAACGCCCGCCGCAATTGGCCCCCGGCTTCTTGAAGGTAGCGCCTCGCTACGGCCACACGATCGTTGGCGCCGGACGGCAGCCGATCCAGCACGACCGCGGTCTTAAGTTCCCCGTCGCAAGCATTCAGCAGCTCCTGTGCCTGCTGCTCGCTGCGACCGGTAAGTTGCGCCACCATGCGCGCTGCCCGCGCCCGCAACTTGGTGTTGGTAGCGCGCAGATCGACCATCAGGTTGCCATAGGTCTTGCCGATGCGGACCATGGCGCCGGTGGTCAGCGTGTTCAGCACCAGCTTGGTGGCGGTTCCGGCCTTCAATCGCGTGGAGCCGCTGATAACCTCGGGACCCACCACCGGCGCAATCGCCACGTCGCACAATGCCGCCAGGGCCGAAGCTGCGTTGCAGCTCAATCCGATGGTGGCCGCTTGCACCGTGCGGGCATATTGCAAACCGCCGATAACATACGGCGTGCGCCCGCTGGTGGCGATGCCCACCACCACGTCCCGCGCCTCCAGTCCGATGCCTCGCAAGTCCTCGATCGCTAGTTCGGGCCGATCTTCCGCGCCTTCCACCGCGCGGGTCAGCGCCGTCGGCCCGCCGGCAATCAAACCGACCACCTGCCCCAGCGGGCTGTTGAACGTGGGAGGGCATTCCGTGGCATCCAGCACACCCAGCCGTCCGGAAGTGCCCGCGCCCAAGTACACCAGACGGCCGCCTTGCTCGAAACGGCCGGCGATGATCTCGATCGCGTCCGCAATCTGCTCGGCCTGCGCCCCGACGGCCGCCGCCACGCGGGCATCTTCCGCATTCATCAGCCGCACAATCTCCAGTGCGGACAAGGCATCGATGGCCTCGGACGCCGGGTTGCGGCTCTCTGTCGTCAGGTTCTCGAGCATGCTCTCACGCGTTACGGCTTCGCCAGGCAATAGAGATAACGATTGGATCGCAGGTACAGCCTGCCGCCGGAGGCGATCAGGCCGGAGTTGAACGTGCCGCGCTCTTCGAGATTGTTCATGGCCAGTTGCTCGTACTCGGGCTTCGCCGCCAGCACATAAGTGCGGCCCTGGCGTGCAACGTAATACAGGCGGCCCTCGGCCAACAGCGGAGAGGCATAGACCTGACCCGCACGATCAACACGCTGCTCGTAGGCAATCTCGCCGGTCTTGGCGTTGGCACAGTAGGCAATGCCCAGGTTGTCGTTCATCCAGTAGAGATGCCCGTCGTGCAAGATGGGCGAGGAAACATTCGATCCCTTGCGTCCCGTCCACAAGCGGTGCGACTCGGTCACGTCGCCGCTGCCTCCCGCGCGCACTGCCAGGGCCGCGATGCCCGAACGACCGCCGATGCAATAGATCATTCCTTCGCTGGCCGAGACACTGGGGACCATGTACCACGAGATATCGGTCTTGCAGTTCCACAATGGCTTGCCCGTGGCCGGCTCAAAGGCCAGCACCTTGCCCTGAATGGCAACGATCAGCTCCTCGCGTCCGCCGAGGGCGCTGGTCACTAGCGGGGTGTTCCACGATTCGCGAATGCCTTCGGCCCGCCACACTTCGCGGCCCGTGGTCTTGTCCAGTGCCACCAGCGATTGGCTCTCCACGCTGGCGTTCACAATCACGAGGTTGCCCACGAGAATGGGCGAAGCCGCGGATCCCCAGCCGTTGAGGTCTGCACCCACCTCCGCGCGCCACAGTTGCTGGCCGTTGTGATCGTAGGCCAGCACGCCCGACTTGCCGAAGAACGCATAGACCCGCTGGGCATCGGCCACCGGCGTGCTCGAGGCGTACCCGTGCTCCTCGCGAATCGAGCTCTGCTCGGGTTGCTGCGTAGTCACTTCGCGCGTCCACAGCAGCTTGCCATCGGACGCGGAGACGCACGCTAGTTGGCGTTTCAGATCTTCGAGACTGCCGCCCGACTGCCCCTGCACGCCGAACCCCCTATAGCAGGCCACGAACAACCGGTCGCCCACGACGATCGGCTCCGAGCCTCCCGCCCCCGGCAGCTCCAGTTTCCAGGCTATCTTCTCGCTCGGTCCCCACGTCACGGGTAGATTGCGCTCCGCGCTGATTCCCTGTCCCCCCGGCCCCCGAAATCGTGGCCAATCGGCCCGCGCCTCGAGCGCTAGACACGCTCCCAGCAAGCAAACGAAGGCGGTGATTCGCATGGGTTTCTCCAATGAAGGCGAGTGGGCTGACGATGTTATTGTAACTCAAGTTCGCAGCAGGTAGCGGGCCAGGATTCGACCTTTGCGTCGTCGGCGCCGCTGCGTCTCGCTTTTTGAATCCGCGATTGGAGAGTGTCCCTGGGTTGCCAGCCGCGGACGCGCTATCCATAATCGAGTATCCGGAATATTTGCAGTCTCTCGGTCCCAAGTAATGCCTCACGTTTCGCCTCCTGCCGCTGGTCGTGCCCGGCCACCTCAGGCGCGCCAGCGATCTTGGTTGCCTTCGATTGTAAGGGGCG
>JBGTDH010000165.1:0-5093 GCA_041748435.1 Pirellulales bacterium | reverse complement strand
GTTCGGTTTCTGCTTCGCCATCCGGGCGGCGGTTACAGCGAAGCCGACGCCAGCCGAGTGTTCCCGTTCCTGAAATCGTCGATGGTAGCCAGTTTCCTTGAACAGCGCCGCACGACGAATGAAATCGCGTTTGCCGATCAGTTTGCGAGACAACTTCGATCCAACGATTTGACTTCTCAAAACTAAGCTTTGACACAGGACAAGTTCCAATGACTACCGCAACCAAGAACAACTTTCCCAAACTTCACAATGCGGCCTGGCCGGGGGTCGTCGGCAAGGGGTCGCCGGGGGCGGAGCCGTTCATTGAACTGGACAAGATGCTGGACCTCACGGCCGCGGCCGAGGTCAATGGCACGAAGTTCGACGGCGTCGATCTGTTCCTGTTCGCCCCGCACGTCGAGATCGATTCCACCGACGCTGACCTGGAGAAGCTGGCTCACAAGGTCCGCTCGCGTGGGCTGATGATCGGCTCCGTCGTCGCGCCTGTCTGGCCGCCTACCGGCGGCGGCTCGGCGATGGACGAAGGCGAGGGCCGCCAGAACTTTCTCACGCAGGTGCGCAAGGGCTGCCGCATCGCAAAGAAGCTGCGCGAGATCGGCGTTCGCAGCTACGGCGTCGTGCGGATCGACTCCGCCTGTGGTCCCGGCGATTGGCTCAAAGACACGGAAGGCAATCAACAGCGCGTAGCCGACACCTTCCGCCAGGCGTGCGACATTGCCGACGAGCACGGCGAGCGCCTCGCGGCCGAGGGCGAAATCTGCTGGGGCGGCATGCACAGTTGGCGGCGCATGGTGCAACTCCTGGAGCAAGTCGGCCGCCCCGGCACGCTGGGGTTCCAGGCCGATATGGCCCACACGCTTTTGTATCTCCTGGGCTACAACGCCCCGGAAGACGCCCTCCTGCCGCAGAATTTTGATTGGCACAATGCCGATCAGTTCGACGCCGCCTATCGCCAGCTCACCGACGCCCTGCGTCCCTGGACACTCGATTTTCACATCGCCCAGAACGACGCCACGGTCCACGGCTCCGGCACGCACGACAAAACCGGTCGCCACTGCCTACCCAAGGACCCCAACGGCAAGCTCGACATCGTCAAACGTGCCGGCTTCTGGATGCGCGACAGCTACGGCAACGTCCTGAAAAAATACCGCCACCTCTGCTGGGACGGCTGCATGTTCCCCAACGAAGTGATGATGAAACCCCAGACCTGGAACGACATCCTCGGGGCCATGGTCGCCGTGCGCGATGCGCACGGCTGGCGGGAATAGCTGATTCCGATTGGAGTTTCGAAATGTCCTCAATCAAGAATGAAATACTCCATTGGAATGGACACGCGTATAATTGGGTGCATGACCCGAAGGTCGAGCCACCTGAAGACAGTTGGAGTTGGCAGGCAGATGAAGGCGTACCCTTCAGCATTTCCATTGCTCGTCAATTGACGTCCTTATACTTCGAACTTCATAGGCCGGATATCCGCGGGTTCAGCGAACCTGACCGTACCCGGTACGCACGTATTCTACGGTCAATGGCTGACTTAAAGTCTGCTGTTCCTGCCCTTGTGGTCGAGGTCTTCAAGTGTCGTGATTGCAAAATCGAAACGCGCGATTTCTATCCCGATAGTCGATGTGCGAATTGCCATGAACGATTTATCGGTCTTTCGAGAGCGCGTAATAGTTTCAGTGGGGGCGGCGGGGATCCACGCCGTCGAAGAAGCCGATGATAGTGAAACCCAATTATGCCTAGCCCCTTTCCCGGTATGGACCCCTGGTTGGAATCGCCCGATATCTGGCCCGGGTTCCATGACAAGCTGATCAACGAAACCGTGCGGATCATGCAGCCGCAGTTGCGGGCGAGGGGATACTACATCGACTCGGGCGAACGCGTCTGGCTGGCGGAACCTGGCCGATTGGTGATTCCGGACGACGTCGTGTTTTCCGTCCGACCGTCGAGTAAGGTCAGTGGGCCTGCGGTGGCCTTGCTGGAGGTGGACGAGCCCATTCGAGTCAGGCATGAGTCTGTTGAACTGCGCGAGACCTATGCGGAGATTTTTGATGCGCGCGGTCACAAGCTTGTCACGGGCATCGAGTTCCTTAGTCCGACAAACAAATCCGATCGTCAAGGCCGGGAACTGTATCAAAGGAAGCAGCAGGAGTTAGCCGCGGCGGGCGTCAACCTCGTCGAGGTCGATCTGATTCGGAATGGGCCTCATGTGATGGACGTGCCGGAGGAGGTCGTCGAATCACGCCGCCCCTGGGAATACCTCGTGAACCTGGTGCGACGGGGATCTGACGAGTACCAGTTCTACGCCATCCCGCTGCGCAGCCCACTTCCGCGGGTTCGCATTCCATTGAGGGAGGGCGACGAGGACGCCGTGCTGGATCTCCAAGACGTGTTCCAACAGGCGTGCGGCTATGGGCCCTATCCGGAACGCATCGATTACACGTCTCCGCCCTCGCCGCCGCTTTCGCCGGAGGACGACGCGTGGGCGGATCAGATCCTGAGATCGAATGGGCTGCGGGATAAGCGATAGGGAGCAATAATGTCGAATGCCGAAAGAAGCCCCAATGTCGAATGACCAAAGGGCATCGCGGCCACGCTGCTCGCCGTCCGGACGCGCATGGCTGGAAAGAATAGCCAGTGCCGAAATCCGAATGCGAAAGAGGCCCGAATACGGGCTGGCCGACGCCCTCCATCTGGCCACCGCGATCGAGTCCGGCTGTGACGTGTTTCTGACGAACCACAATCAATTGGCCACCTTCCCGGACATGACGGTCGAGGAACTGCCGTGATCGTGGTGCAGGCCGCATCACCGAACCAGCCGTTGCAGCAGCAGGGGCCGACATGACGTTTCGGGAAATGGTCGCTTCTTGGTTGTCTCGCATACGGATCGCGAGGACCGAACTCGCATCCATCCGTGCTCGGCAGGGAACTGCCACCGATTGCACGGGTGTTACGCGATCGATTGACGGGCGGCGGCCATGGTGTTGTACAGCAGCATGGTCACGGTGAGGGGGCCGACGCCGCCGGGGACGGGGGTGAGGTGGCCGGCCACTTCGCGCACACCCTGAAAATCGACATCGCCGCACAGCCCCTGCTCCGTGCGGTTCATGCCCACGTCGACGACCACGGCGCCGGGGCGGACCATCTCGGCCGTGACAAACCGCGGCTGGCCAATGGCCACGACGAGAATCTCCGCCAGCCGCGTAATCTCCGCGAGGTTAGGCGTGCGGCTGTGGCAGAGCGTTACGGTGGCGTCGCTGCCGCGCTGCACCAGCATGTTAGCCAGCGGCTTGCCCACGATATCGCTGCGGCCCACGATCACCACGTGCCGGCCGGCGATGGGAATGCCGCTCCGTTGGAGTAGCTGTTGGATACCGTGGGGCGTGCAAGGCAAGAACCGCGGACGTCCCTGAACCAGGCGGCCCACATTCTCCGGATGAAAGGCATCGACATCTTTGCCCGCGCTCACCGCTTGCAGAACCCGCGCGGGCTCGATCGAATTCGGCAGCGGCAACTGCACCAGGATGCCATGCACGGCGTCATCCTTGTTTAGTTGACCGATCAGTTTGAGCAACTCGTCCTGCGAGCACGTGGACGGCAGCCGGTGCAACTGGCTCTCGATACCGCAGCGCTGACACGCTTGCCGCTTGTTGCGCACGTAAACCTCGCTGCCCGGATTGTCTCCCACCAGCACGGCCGCCAGACAGGGCGCCACGCCGTTGTTCTGAATGAAGTCGGCCACCTCCTCGGCCAACTCCCGTTGGATTTCCAGCGCCAGAGCTTTGCCGTCGAGGAGTATGGCGGGCATGGGGTGGGGTGGCGGGGTTTGCGAGGATGGATGCGTGACAAGGTGACAAGATGAGGGGGTGACAAGGTGACAAGATGAGGATCTGAATTTCACCCCCTCACCTTGTCACCCCCTCATCTTGTCATCCTACACCACACCGAGCCGCAGCAACACGTGCAGCACGCCGCAGGCATAGGCGCCGGCCATCAGATCGTCGGCCATGATGCCCAATCCATCCGGCAAGCGCTCCAGTTGGCGCACTGGCGGCGGCTTGGCAATGTCGAACAGGCGATGCAGCGCGAACCCCAGCGCCAGCGTGAGCGGAGTGATCGGCACGAACAGAAACACGATCCCCATGCTCACGATCTCGTCCCAGACGATGCTGCCGGGATCCTTCACGCCCAACTCCCGTGCGGCGGACGTGCAGAGCGGAACGCCAATCAGGAACAACACGGCCACGATCGCCAGTTGAGCAGGCCACGGCAGCAGGGACAGCCCCCAGGCCAACGGCAATCCCCACAGTGCGCCGACCGTCCCCGGCGCGACGGGAGAGAACCCAATCCAAGCGCCCGTCGCCAGCCAGACGGCCGGGCCGTAGTGCCAGGGACGGTGCGGGTCGTGTGTGGTCGCCAGGTCGTTCAAGATGGCCAAGTGAGGGGGTGACAAGATGACAAGGTGAGGGGGTGATAAGAGCTTGCCTTTCTCACCTTGTCACCCCCTCACCTTGTCACCCCCTCATTCCCTACTCACCCCCTCAATTCCTACCGCCACATTTCCCTACTTCACTCGGGTCTGCACAAAGCACTGCGTCCCCTTCTTGTTCGAGGTGACGATATCCAACAGCCCGTCGGAGTTGAGATCGGCCACCTCGAATTGCGTGCCCACGCCGCTGTTGTGATCGATCACATGCGGTGTCCACTCCGGCCGGCCATCCTTGCGCGATAGTTCAAACCAGGCCAACAACGGCGGGGCGCCAGGATCGACATCCCCCTTCGGGCCATGCGCCCAGTAACGCTTGCCCGTGATAAAATCGGGCAGACCATCGCCATTGATATCGGCCATCATCAGCGCGTGCGTCTGTGAGAATAGTTTGCTGATCTCATGGGTTTTCCAGCCGGTCGCGGTTTGTTCGTGCCACCACATGCCAAGCTGATGCGCAGAAGTTGATATAACATCCTGGAGGCCGTCTCCGTTCACATCGAAGGCATACATTTGCGCAGCCGCTTCGCCAAGTGCTGCAGGGTGAAATTTCCAAGGACCTTTGGTGGGGTTTTCGGGTGCTTCCCACCAGCCTTCTTTGATAATG
>JBGTDH010000164.1:0-3303 GCA_041748435.1 Pirellulales bacterium | reverse complement strand
AGCTACACTTCGATCTCGGGCGCGCTGAAGACGCTGGAATCGAATCTGGAAAGCGAAGACTCTCGCCGCAAGCCGTTTCCCGCCACAAGCACAGGCCGCCGCACGGCGCTGGCGCGTTGGATCACGGCGCGGGAGCATCCGCTCACGGCGCGCGTGGCCGTGAATCATCTTTGGGCGCGGCATCTGGGGCAGCCGCTGGTGCCCACCATGTTCGATTTCGGCCGCAAAGGCACGCCGCCGACACATCCCGAGTTGCTCGATTGGCTGGCCGTGGAACTCGTGGAGAATGGCTGGAGCATGAAGCATCTGCACCGCCTGATCGTGCTGTCCCAGGCGTATCGGCGGAATTCCTCGAGCGCGGGCGCTGCGGTCAGCCAGGCTCGCGATCCAGAGAATCGCCTCTATTGGCGAGCGAATCCCACGCGGATGGAGGCGCAGGTGGTGCGGGATAGCTTGTTGTCGTTGGCGGGCGAGCTGGATTCCGCGCTGGGCGGCCCCTCGATCCCTGCGGCCAACGAAGCGTCGCGTCGCCGCAGTTTGTACTACGTGCATTCGCACAACGAGCACAATCGCTTTCTGGAAACATTCGACGATGCGGCCGTTCGCGAGTGTTATCGCCGCAGCGAGAGCATTGTGCCGCAGCAGGCGTTGGCGTTGGAGAACAGCCCGTTGGCGGCCTCGATGGCGGCGAAGATTGCCCAGCGATTGACCGCGGAGCCGCCACAACGGACAGACGACGAGTTCGTGCGGCAGGCCTTCTCTTTGATCCTCTCTGCCGTGCCGACGGCCGCGGAGCTGGCCGCCTGCCGCGAAGCGTTGATCGCGCTCCAAACTGCGGCATCGTCAGGAAAGTCCACAACTCCGGAACAACACGCGCGTGCGAATCTCGTTCACGCGCTGTTGAATCACAACGATTTCGTGACCGTGCGATGACCGTCAGGCGATCTGCTTGAACTGGATGTCGTGCAGGCGGCGATAGAGATCGCAACGACGCAAAAGTTCGTCGTGGGCGCCCACATCGACGATCCGGCCCGAGTTCATCACCATGATGCGGTCGGCCAGCGCCAGCGTGCTCAGACGATGCGTGATGATGAGCGTGGTGCGGTTGCGCACAAACTGCTCCAGGACCTTGTGAATGAGCTGCTCGCTCTCCAGGTCCAGTTGGCTCGTGGCTTCGTCCAGAATCAAGATGGGTGGGTCACGCAGGATGGCCCGCGCCAAGGCGATGCGTTGTCTTTGGCCGCCGGAGAGAAAGCCGCCCTGCGGTCCAACGATCGTCTCGTAACCGTTCTCCAACTTGCTCTCGATGAACCGGTGGGCATGTGCCTGCTTCGATGCTTCCAGCACTTGTTCGGCGGTGGCGTGCGGCGAGCCGTAGCGGATGTTGTTGAACACCGTATCATCGAACAGCAGCGTCTCCTGCGTCACCAGGCCAATCTGGGCCCGCAGCTCGCGCATCCGCACTTCGCGCAGGTCGACTCCGTCCAGGGTCACCGCGCCGGCGCGCGGATCGTAGAACCGGGGGATGAGGTTCACCAGCGTGCTCTTCCCGCAGCCGTTGGGACCGACGATGGCCACGGTCTCGCCGAAGGGCACCCGCAGATCGACTTCGTCCAGCACGGGCTGCGTGTCGTTGTAGCGGAAGCTCACCTTCTGGAAGTGGATCTCCTTGCGATGCCGGGGGAGTGGCCGCGGCTGCTTGGGATCTTTGATCGTCGGCTCACGATCGATGAGCGCGTAAATGCGGTCTGTGGCGGCGGCGGCGCGCTGGATGCGGCTGAACACCTCGGACAGCTTGCGCGCAGGATCGCTCACGCCGGAGAGCAGCCCAAAGAACAAGAACAGCGAGCCGAAGCTCAGCGGCCGGTTGCTCATGCGAATGCCAAACAAGTGCGTCTCGTTGTTGAGCACGAGATACGCTCCCGCCAGAATCGCCAGCGAGATCATCGCCAGGCCCATGATCTCTGTGACGGGATGCGTGAGCGAATCGTAACGGGCAATGCGCATCGATTTGCGGTAATACTTCTTGCTGAAGCGATGAAAGCGGATGCGCTCGGCCCGCTCCATGGTGAAGGCTTTAACTACCTTGATGCCCAGGAATGTCTCTTCCAGGATGGCGTAGATCTGGGACATTTCCTCCATGGCCTTGCGGTTGGCTTTTTTGAGCAACCGCCCCAGACGGCTGACCAGGTACGCGGCCACCGGCGCGATGATCAGAGACAGCAACAGCAGCCGCCAGCAGATCCAGGCGGCGCCGGCCAGGCAGACAATCATTTTCAGCGGCTCGCGCACCGCTTTGCCGAACAGGGCATTGAGACCGGCGGCCACGTTCTCCAAGTCATACGTGAAGCGGCTCATCAACTCTCCAGCGCCATCAGCGCCGAAGGTCGCCAGATCCATCCGCAGCGTGCGGCGATAGAAAATTTTCCGCAGATCAAAGGTCGCCAGGCTGGCCAGCTTGGCCACCAGGATGGAATGCGCGATCAGGAACATCGTCTTGATGAAGGTGCCTGTCATCAGAAACAGAATGATCAGCACCAGCGTGGCGAAGGGATCGTGCGGCACGTAGCGGTCAAGGTAGGGCTGGACGTAGCGGTAGCCGGCCAGGGCCTCCTCTTCGTGCCGCCGCGCCGTCTGAGCGTCGATTGCCTCGTGCGCCAGCGCCGCTTGATCGGTGTCGGGCTGTTGCAGCTCCAGTTCGATCTGCGCGAGGCGACGGTCCAGATCGTCGACCTTTTGCTGGGCCTGGGCCACCTCCTCCGCCGCTTTCGCTTGCAGCGATTTGCCGCGAAAGACGACCTCCACGAACGGATAAACGGCCCCGATGTTCCCGCCCCACAGGACGGCCACGACCACGGCGCACACCACCGAGCTGAGAAACACCACCCGGTGCCGCAGCGCCAAGCGCAGCGATCTGCCAAAGTTGTTCATCCGTGGAACCTGCTCGCGCTTCCTTGCAGCCATCAGCCTCCGCGGAGTTTTAGCAGATCGCCCGCCGGGGGCCAACGCGAGCTAGAGCGGCGCGACGCATTTCGCTGCCGGTGCTAGCAGCGACAGCAGTGCGGTGCGCGCTAAGTGTCGTTGCGGCAGCGGACCGTTTGGATTAGTACCGCCACTTCACTAATCCGCTCACGCCCGGCGATGGCTTGCTGGCAAGCGGACGAATCAAGACACCTCAAGCGCGCGGCCATGACGGCAGTTCAGGAACCCCTTTCCAAAACCGGCGCCGGCGGCGCGGTGCAACGCCTGATGGGCGCACCGAGCATCGCCGTGCGCTGGGGCCATGCGCACCCGCGGGCTGGC
>JBGTDH010000163.1:0-3684 GCA_041748435.1 Pirellulales bacterium | reverse complement strand
AACGCAGTTACCACTATCGACTACAGGCAGGCAACGTTAGCCTGAGAGGGACTTCCACCCTCCTGATCAAACGCCTTCATAGGCGCACTAGGCGGGTTTCTCCGAAACCCGCTGCCGGTCTCGGAGAGACCGGCCTACATTGGCATACTGCCTGACTCACCAATTCATGATGGACAAAGCACTCGGACGGCCTGCGGTCCAAAACGCTTAAAGCGGGGACGAGTCCCCGCACTCCAAGTAACTCAATGGTTCATGATGAACTCATTGCTATTCAGCACGGCCCACCAAATGTCTTGCAGCGCGGCGTTGCCGTCTTGCTTGCGATCCAGCCAAAGCTGATGCGCCATCTGCAGCTCGCCGGCAGACGGCTTGCGGCCGAGCGCGGCCAGAAAGACCTGGCCGATCTTCACGTTGGGCTTGTCGTCGCTCACGGCCACGCTTCGCAGAAACGTGCTGCGATCGACCCGCGAGGCGTCTCGCATCAGATCGCCGTTGAACATCATCAGCGTCTGCGTGATCGAGCCGTTGAAGGTGGTGTATTCGTCGTTCTCTTCCGTGGCATAGTTGCCCGTGAACTGCTCGAGCCACTGGTTCTTGGCTCGTTGCTGCTCCTCGAACGTGCCCGTGCCGCGTTTTCCGGTAAAGGTCAGCAGCGATTCGTACAGCTCTTCGGCCCGCATTTGCCGGACGTAGAAATAACTGAACAGCGGGGGCGTGCCGGCAATCGGATCATCCTTGCCCTCTTTGAGCGTGATGGCCGGAACGCGGCTGGAGAGCGAATAGACTTCGGAAAGCGCGATCCAGCGAATCAGCCGTTTGAGGTCGTGGCCATGCACGGAGAATTCGTTCGCCAAGAGCTCCAGCAGCTCCGGGTGCGACGGCACGTTGTGCGGCCCCATATCGTCGACCGGACGCGTGAAGCCGTATCCCAGGAAATGGCTCCACAGGCGATTCACCAATGCCCGCGGCATTTCCGGCGCCCGCGTGATCAGGCGGGCCAGCTCATCGCGCCGGTTGACTTTCTCGATCGCGCCGCTGCTCGCAATGGCGGTTCCATCGACAAACACCGGATACGAGGTCTTCATCAGCCCGTTGCGCATCTCCCAGTAAATCTCGCCGTCGCCGGCGAAATCGACATCCGTCAGCCGCGCGGGACTGCCCGGCATGCCGCGGTTTGTCTCGGCCTTGGCTTGGCGAAAGAAAGAGTTCAGGTCCCAGAACTGGCTCTGTTTCCAATCGTTGAAGGGATGATTGTGGCACTGCGTGCATTGCACCTGCATGCCCAGGAACAGGCGGGCCGTCTTGGCCGTGGCGGGCACGGCATTCTCTTGCAAGTTGTCCAGCACGAAGTTTACCGCGCCGTTAAAGCCCTCGGCCCCCGGCGTGTTGGCCCCGTCGGCACTCACCAGTTCGGCCACGAACTCATCGTAGGGCTTGTTGCGCAGCAGTGCGCGTCGCAGATATTGCTGCATGCCCTCGCGATTGGCCAGGCTCCCCGGCTGGCTCGAGCGGCCGATCAACAGCGCCGTCCAGATGTTGGTCCAGTTGCGGGCGTACTCCTCGACGCCGGTATCGGAATCGAGCAACCGCTCGACCAGCCGCGAGCGCTTCTGCTGCCCGCGCTCCGCCAGATAGCGATTCGTTTCTCCCAGCGTGGGCACGCGCCCCACGATGTCCAAATAGACGCGGCGACACCATTCGGCATCGGTGGCTAGCGTGGCGGGCTTCACGCCTTCGGTGGCCCATCGCACGCGCACCAGGGCGTTGATTTCTGCCAGGATCTCTTCATCGGATCGCGTGGAGCCAGCCGCTTGCGAGGGGCGCTCGGGTGTCACATTCTCCGCCTTCACGACCGGCGGCGTCGGCGCAACGGACGGAGAGTTGACGATCACCTCCGGCTTGGGCCTCGGCGGCGAAGCAACGATTACGGGCGTTTCCTCCTTGACCGGCGCTAGAACAGGCGCTTCGATCGGTGGCCGCGCTGCATCCTCGCGCGCAATGTCCGCGGCCGGGGCCGTCTGCGGTTGCTGGACGACATTCTGATCGGGAGCGTGCGGCCGCCACCAGCGAGCCAGGCTGTACCCGGCCACGAGCGCCAGTAGCGTGGCCGCAATTGCTCCGAGCATCCACGCGGGAGGTCCGGAGCGCGTCGAAGAAGAAAGCACCGGCGACACGCATTCCCGCAGCACAACAGGTGCGGGACGCAAGGGACGCGGCGCGTCACCCGGGAGACCCGCCGCGGATGCGTCCGAGGTGCGTGTCGCCAGTGCTTGTAAGATTCGCTCGCTCAGATCGGGGGGCGATTGCTCGGCCAGCACCTCCTCCAGGCAGGCGTCGAGAATGCGATCGTGGCGCTCGGTCATGGCCGCATTCTCCTTTCGATGCAATCCCGCAGGTGATGTTTGGATCGTTGCAACAGGTTCTTCGCCCCGTCTTCGCTCATTCCCACGCCCGCGGCGATTTCACTCCGCGATCGTCCCTCCTTAAACCGCAACTCCAGCGCCTTGCGGGCCCGATCTGCCAGCGTTCCCAGGCAGACTTCCAAGGCGGCGATCAGGTCTTGGCCATTGTCGTGCCCGGCCCAGCGGCTCCAATCTGCCTCCACATCGTCGATCTCATCCACGGTGACCCAACGGGTGTTGCGACGCTTGGACGAGAGAAACAAATTGCGGGCCGCCTTGCGCAGATAACCCGTCGTGGCCGCCGTTCCGCGGTCTTCGAACGGCCGCTGCAACACTGCCAGGAACGTGTCTTGTGTCAGGTCATCTGCCTCCGCGGGCGAGCATCCTAAAACGCGTAAATAGCGCCACACGCCTGCCTGATGACTCTTGATCATGCCGGCCAGATCAATCCCGGCAGGGGCGGCGTCCCTCGTCATATATGAGTAAAGCGCACGGGAGCGGGAAAAGTACTCAGCCGGAATCCGCGAATCCGACAATATCAGCACAAGTCATTGTACTTAGGGCACTTGCCGCGAGCGAGCGATCCGCAGCGGCGAGCCAGGTGGCGTAAGCGCGCGCAAGCCCCCGTGTGCGGCCGCGGTCGAGGGCCCCGCTGTAAGTAAGTCCAGGCTTTCCTCGCCAGCGCGGGTCGCGGTCGTTATACTCCCCGAGTTGACTGCGACAGTCGTTCGTAAGGATGCGATCCAGGAATGGCCGAGTGGCGGAATCGGCAGACGCTCGGGACTTAAAATCCCGTGTCCAGTAATGGACGTGAGGGTTCGAGCCCCTCCTCGGCCACTTATGCACAAAGGACTTACGGCGAATCGTCGTGGGTCCTTTTTTCATGCCTCGGCCAAAGTGGCTTCGAGGAGAAGCACCGAAGAGGGAAAACCGTGACGGCCGACGACTCCAAACCAACACCCGACTCTCTGCGTCTCGATCACTTCGTGAAACTGAAATCCTTGTCGGGAACCGGGGGGCAAGCCAAGTTGATGATCCAAAACGGCGAAGTCAAGGTGAATGGAGAAATCGAAACCAGACGACGCCGGAAATTGAACGTGGGAGATGTCGTCGAAGTCGGCGGGGAGCAATTTGCAGTCAAAGAGTCTCTGTTCGCCGACTAAGCTCTTGCTGGCTCTGGTGAAAAAAGAAGGCAATCCGGGCTGGCCGGCAAATTGCTTGTTCACTTGAGCGGTATTCTTCAACGGACATCATCGTGCATGTCTGCCTACCACCGAGGTGA
>JBGTDH010000162.1:0-1847 GCA_041748435.1 Pirellulales bacterium | reverse complement strand
ACCCTTGTTTGTCTTCGAGGCCTTGCTACTGCGCACCGGCCAGCGGCCGGAAGATCGTCGCAGCGCCGCCGCTCATGCCTGGTCCGAAGCCCAACGCGCAACGCAGCACTCCCCGGCAGAGGGCTGGCGGCACTGGCTTGTCGATGCTGGAGAAAGCTTGGGGCTGCGGCTCCGATCGGCGGATCTCACCGGGGACGATTTCCTGGCGGCCGCGGCCCATGGGGCTTGCGCCGTGCTCTGGCAACCCGAGCGTGACCAACATCCTGGCCGCTGGCTGTTCATCCGCCAGGCACGCGGGCCCCGGCTCCACGTAGCCGATGAGACGGGTCAACGCTGGATGCGCGGGAGCGAACTGGTCCGGTTGTTGGCGGCAGACGACCAAGACGCGCCGCTCTCTTGCGTGTTGTGGACTCCCGAGCAACTGTTGCCTCGATCCGAGGGGTGCGGGAAAACAGACCCCTTGATCCGCCTGTGGAATCTGCTGCGGCCGGAATGGGGCGACCTGTGGATCGTGCTGGTGTTCGCCCTGTTTGTGGGCTTGCTCACGCTCGCCTCTCCCATCGCCGTGGAGGCGTTGGTCAACACGGTGGCCTTCGGCCGGTTGCTGCAGCCGGTGTTCGTGCTGTCGTTAATACTGTTTACGTTTCTGGCCTTCGGCGCCGCGCTGCGGGCGGCTCAGATCTTCGTGGTGGAGATCCTGCAGCGCCGCCTGTTGGTGCGCGTGGCGGGGGATTTGGCGCTGCGATTGCCGAGGGTCCGCGAGGATGCCTGGGACGGCAAACACGCGCCGGAGTTGATCAACCGCTTTCTGGAAGTGGCCACCGTGCAAAAGGTGACCGCCCAGATGCTGTTGGACGGCGTGCAGATTGTGCTGGGCACTCTCGTGGGCATGGCGCTGCTGGCCGTGTACCATCCCTGGCTCTTGGGTTTCGATCTATTCCTGCTGCTGCTGTTTGCAGCCATCGTCTTTATGCTAGGCCGCGGCGCCATCGATACCAGCGTCCGCGAATCGAAGTACAAATACCAGCTCACGGCCTGGCTGGAGGAGCTGGCGCGTTGCCGGAACACGTTCCGATTGCCCGGGGGCGCCCTCCTGGCGGCGGAGCAGGCGGACCACGTGTTGCTGCATTACCTGGATGCGCGGCAGGATCATTTTCGCGTGCTGTGGCGGCAGGTGCTGTTCGCACTGGCAGTGCAGGCCATGGCCAGCACGGTCCTGTTGGGCTTGGGTGGCTGGCTCGTGATCAGCGGGCAACTCACGCTAGGTCAGTTGGTGGCGGCGGAGCTTATCGTGACCGTGATCATCGGCTCGTTCGCCAAGCTCGGCAAGCACTTTGAAGCGTTCTACGATCTGGCGGCTTCCATCGACAAGTTGGGCGTCCTCCTGGATCTCCCGATTGAGTCGGCTACCGGCGTGCTGGCGATACCGCGCACTCCTGGCGCGCAGGTCACGCTGCGCCAGGTGTGTTGCCATGCCGCTGGAGCGCCGTCTGCCGTGTCCAACCTCGATCTGCGGATCCAAGCTGGCGAACGCCTGGCCATTTCCGATTCCGGCAATGGCCAGGCCGGACTCCTGGCAGACTTGTTATTCGGCCTGAGGCAACCTTCGGCAGGCGTGGTGCAACTGGACGATTTCCGGATCGACGAGCTGCGCGGCGACCGTCTACGCGCCCAGGTGCTGTTGTTGCGAGCGGTCGAGGTGTTCGATGGCACTATCGCCCTGAATTTGGCCTTCGACCGGCCCGTGCATGGCCGCGCCGATCTGCTGTCGGCGCTGCGCTGCATCGGGCTCGCGGAGACGGTGGCGGCGCTGCCCGACGGACTCGAGACGCGGCTGGGCGCCGATG
>JBGTDH010000161.1:0-3299 GCA_041748435.1 Pirellulales bacterium | reverse complement strand
GCCGCCGGCGGCCAGCGAGTTCACGGCCGGCGCTCGACGCCCCGGGGCCAGCTTGTTCGGCCCGTTGGAGCAGTTCGTCGAACGATCCAAGCAACATGGCGATGAGTACAAGCTCTCCCTGGCCCAACTGGCCGCCGAATGCCGCCAGGCGGCGGACTTCAGTCCCTCCATCCACGCACGATTCACAGGCCTGGGTTCCAGCGCGTCGCCCGCATCGCGGACCCCCGAGCCCTTGTCGGCCGAGCTGCGGCGACTCAAAGGCTTCACATGGTTCTTCGGCTATGTGCTCGATCAGCGCAACAAGGACATCATTCTGTTGGGCGTGAAGGATCCTTGCCGCCCGCCGCTGGATATCGATTGCCTGGCCACGGCCATCAAGGCGGTGCAGGAGGGGAACATCCCGGCATGCTCCTTGGATTCGCACCCCGACAAACGCTACCAGAAATCGGTCATTCGCGGCGTGCCGTGGAACACCAAATGGGCGGAAGTGATGATCGATGCCGACTATCTGATGAAGAAGGTCTGCCAGGGACAGATCAACCCCGGCATCAAGGGGCTGACTTCCGATTGGGATTACAGCTACTGGCTAGCCCGCAACGATTTCCAGACGGGCAACACGCGGACGGAAGACCGGTGGTGGTTCAACTTCGATTCCGAACAGGATCGGGGCGTTGTCTCCCCGCGCGGCGATGCGGCCGTGCTCTATCGCAACCCGGTGCGCATCTCGACCGAGAAAAAGATCCAAGGCGAATACGGCACCGGCGTCACCTCGCAATCGGCCGAGCTGTTCGCCGCCGATTTCTCCCGCCACATGGAGACTCTCGGGAAACACTACCAATCGGTGGGCCAACTGCTGGCCTTGTATCGGCTCTACGATCTAATGTGCCATGTCGAGCGCGTCGGGCATGCGCGTGCCCCGCAGGTCGAGTATTGGACCGCGGAGTACGAGCGTCCCTACACCGGCCCTCCGGCGGCCATGCACACGCTGTCCCGCAAGCAGGTCTATAAGTGGAAGACGCCGGGTTACACCAACACGCTGACCAAGAGTTGCAGCGGCGGCGTCGACATGGCGGCGGCCCACTCGCCGCGGACACTGCAATACGCCGAGCTAAGTGTGGAACTAACCGAGCAACTTCTGACCGGGGAATAACGAGCGTAGCCCGACGCGCAAGCGAGGGAATGCGGCGCAATTAAGAGTCGCCCGATGCATTAGCGAAAGTGCGGCGAGAACGCGTGGACGAAGTGCGTTCTCGCTGCGCTTCGTTTCGGGATCGCCACTGTCAAGTGCTCTCGTGCTCGGGTAGTGGGGTCATTTGCCGAAGTGTCTATGGAAAACTAATCAAGGCCCCAGAAGGCCGGTCTAATTTGCTGATCGATTTCCAGGGCAGGCCAAAACACGATCTCTGACCGTTCTGGACACAACCTGTACTCGTGGGATCGCCACTTAGCTGGCAGCCCACTTTCCGTGGTGTAGCACACGCTCAACCGACCAGGGTCCATGTTTGCGAAGTAGACGCCAGCGTACAAAAACAGAATCAGAAATAAGCCGAGAGCTACATAGATCGCCGTTTTCATCGGTTGTCTCCGCGCATAAAAAAGCCGCCCTCTTGGCGGCTTCTATTCTACCACGGCCGACCTATTCCATCGCCCGATCGTACAGCGTTTCCAGCGTCCACAGTTCCTTGGTCACGCCAGCCGCCATCGCCGGGGTCACGCGATGCCGGCCCGCTTGGTAGTGGGGTCATTTGCAGAAGTGTCTAGGGAAAATCCGAATCTGGCGGATCGCAACAGTGCGGTGGAGAGCGAGTGCTTATTGGTTCCAATATGACGGACGTAATTTTCGGTCTACAGAGTTGGCAGGCACGAATACCCACTCGGGGAAAGCTTCGGAGAAAGCTTAGGGAAAGCTTAAAGGTGTCAGGAAAGCTTAAAGGTGTCAGGAACCGTTTCCGGCCCGCTGAAGGGAACAATGCACTGTCATGGGGCAATTAGCGAAGTGCGCGCTCGCCGAGCGCAACGACCTCACGGGAGTTTTTGTGGTCTCGTTGTCCAGCGACGGAAGGCTGCCAGGCACGCTCGGTCAGCTCGATGGGTTCGGTCTCGCCACGAGCGGTGGACATCCGAAGCTCGTAGGCTCCACACTGTCTCATCCGGAGGAGCGAACCGCTGGATAGAGCACCATGCTTTAGGACGGGCTTGCTCGACCCGAGCGCAGTTGACGAAGGATAGCCCTTGGTTATCGAGGAGTGTCGTTGACGAGGGCCAGATGTTGACCCAAGACGCCCGCCAGGCGATCCAAGGGGGGAAGTTGGGGCCACCCAATGCTTGGAAGGCCGCAAAACGGCAGGATCCTGCGGACTATGTCGTTGCGCGACCGATTGATGGGGTGGCCTCAATCGTGCCACGCCGATTTGCGTTGCCGAGGTTGCTCAGACCTTTTACGGCACTCGTATCAAAAGTTCGTTCAGCGTGGGGCCGGAGGACCGAATGATACGATCTTGCGACGACGCGGCGCTGCCCAAATCGCTGGCCGGGAATTAGTTAGGGAGGAGTCGCAGAGCGATGGCGTTGGAAGCATGCAGGAAGCAAGCGCTCTTACGAGTTCTCGTGCTCGGACTCGGCCAGGTCCAGCCGCTGGACCTTCTGCCGGATGCGTTCCATCAGTCGCTCCACGGTGCGCTCGCTGCGCAGCGTGTGCAGGCTGATCTCCGCCGTGGTGTAGCCTTGCAAGCGCAGCGAGAGCATCTGTTGCTGCTGAGGATCGAGCCCCTGCATCAGTTGCTGCACCGTCTCCACCAGAATGGCGGCCTCGAATGGCTCGGGCTCGCGGGCAGAGCCCTCGCCCCAGCCGCTCGAGGAGCTGCTGTCGGAAGGGGGCTGCACCTCGCGTCCCACGTGCCGCCGCTGGGCAAAGTGCTGCTCTTGCTGGCTCAGACATTTGCGGAGCGTAATCCGCACGAGCAGCCCCCACAAGCTGTCCCAACTCGCCAGCTCGAACTGTCCCTCCTGAAATCGCCAGAAGAAGCTCTTGTAGACCGATTGCACCACATCTTCCGCATCGACCTTGGCCGCCAACCGCTGATCCAATCGTGCGCGAGCCAATGCCACCAGCCGATGCGTAAAGCGCTGGAACACCTCTTCGGCCAGCCGCGGGTCTTGCGGATCGGGACAGCTCGGTGGATTCATGGCGCAGCTTGCAAGGTCGCACATCGGGAAGGTTCGCGTGCCAGTCTAATCCACGTTGTTCAGGTTCGCCACCAAGCCTGATGCAGCTGCTGCCCGAGCTGCCGCCGACTGCG
>JBGTDH010000160.1:0-2215 GCA_041748435.1 Pirellulales bacterium | reverse complement strand
GCGGGGGCGAATTGGCTCCTCGCTCATCAACAGGCCTGCGGCGGATGGGGAGAGATGCCCGCGGGCCGGCACAATCCGCGACTTCGTGGCCAAGGGGCCGTCACGGCCTCGCAAACTTCGTGGGCTCTGCTGGGCCTCCTCGCCGCGGGCCATGCCCAGCACCCCGCCGTTCTGCGGGGCGTGCGCCTCCTGATCTCCGAGCAGAACGAAGACGGCGCCTGGCACGAGCCCGAGTGTACGTCCTTCGATCCCGTGCGCAATGTTCCCTTCCGCTGCGACCTCGATCGCACCAGCTTCCCGCTGCTGGCCCTCTCCCGCTGGGCAGCAGAGTGTCGAACCTTGTAATCCGAATGACGCGCGTCATCCGATGGGCCCTGCGCACGACAGGCGCTTGATCGGTCGCTTGCGCACACCGGACGGCTTGCGCGGTCCGCTTGAAGTGACCGGTCGGATTGCGGCCGATGGACGGCGGTCTAGAATACCCGTGAACATCAAGATCGTCGCAGGCAAGGAGTCCGCTCATGTCGGGAATGTTGTGGATCGCATTGACCCTTACACTCGCGGCGCCGCAGGATACCGCGTGGCGGGCGGGTGTGGCGACGGTTGAGGTCACGCCGCGGGATTCGATGTGGATGGCCGGGTATGCTTCCCGCACGAAGCCGTCCGAGGGTGTGGCGCATCCGCTGTTCGCCAAGGCGCTGGCGTTGGAAGATGCGGAGCGCAATCGGCTGGTCATCGTGACGCTGGACCTGATCGGCGTGCCGCGCGCGCTGCGGCAATCGCTGGAGCAAGAGGTGGAACAGAAGTTCGGCTTGCCGCGCGCCTCGCTGCTGATCAATGCCTCGCACACGCACTGCGGACCCGAGCTAAGAGCCACGAAGTATTCGTTGCTGGGGCTGGACGAGAAACGCGCCAAGCAGGGGCAGGAGTATTTGCGGGACCTGGAGCAGAAGCTGCTCGCGCTGATAGGCGACGCGATCGAGAAACTCTCGCCGGCGCGGCTCTCGTATTGTCATGCGCGGGCCGGGTTCGCCATGAATCGGCGCACGCCCACGGCCACGGGCTACCGCAACCATCCGCATCCGGAGGGGCCGGTCGATCACGACGTGCCCGTGCTGAAGGTGGAAACGGTCGAGGAAAAGAATCCGCGATTGGTGGCCCTGTTGTTTGGCTATGCCTGCCATAACACCACGCTTAGCTTCTATCAGTTCTGCGGGGACTACGCCGGCTACGCGCAGCATTATCTACAAGAGACCCATCCGGGGACGACCGCGTTATTCCTCACGGGTTGCGGGGGCGATCAGAATCCTTATCCGCGCGGTACGCTGGAGCTGGCGCGGCAGCATGGCCGGGCCTTGGCCAACGGTGTGGATGCGTCGCTGCAAACCAACGGCACGCCGCTGACCGGACCGCTGCGGATGGCGCTGGAGGAGGTGGCGTTGCAGTTCGCGCCGCCTCCGTCCAAGGAGCAACTGCTGCGAGATCGTCAATCGCCCGACCGCAATCAGCAGCGGCATGCCGAGGCGTTGCTGGCGCAACTGGAGGAGCAGGGAACGATTCGCGACACCTATCCTTATCCCGTGCAAGTGATTCGTTTTGGCCGCGAGTTGCTGCTGGTGGCACTGGGGGGCGAGGTTGTGGTCGATTACTCGCTTCGACTGAAGCGTGAGCTGGCCGGCCCGGCGGTGTGGGTCGCCGGCTATTCCAACGATGTGTTCGGCTATGTGCCCAGCCTCCGTGTGCTGCAAGAAGGCGGCTACGAAGGGGGCGAGGCGATGCGTTTCACATCGCTGCCGGGGCCGTTTGCACCCTCGGTGGAGGAGCGGATTGTGGAGAAGGTGTACGAGTTGGCGCAGCGCATCGAGCAGCCCGCCGCCAGGAATGCGGCCAATCCCGCGAAGCCGGCGTCGTTCGATCGCGATGCGATGCTGGAAGCGCTTGCGCCGATCCTCGCCGAGCGCATCGCCGCGCACGATACGCGGCACGTCGTGTTTCATGGCTGCATCGATTGGCACTCCGCCGTGCATGGCCACTGGGCGCTGCTGCGTATCGCCCGCACCACGGGACGCCACTTGGAGAAAGCGGGAGCCGTGGCACGCTCGCTCAGCGTGGCGGGCCTGGCGGAAGAGGCCGCGCTGCTGCGGCGCAACGCCTCGTTCGAGATGCCCTATGGACGTGCCTGGTTTCTGCTGCTGGCCGAAGAGTTCGAGCGCTG
>JBGTDH010000159.1:0-6526 GCA_041748435.1 Pirellulales bacterium | reverse complement strand
GGCCCGCACTTGCCGCAAGATTTCCAAACGCCCGTGAGCGGAGAGGACCTTCAGAAAGTTTAACAACGTGGGCGAGGCTCGCCCGCCGAGCGACTTATCGAGCAGCCGCACTTTATCTTCGTGCGCCACCATGCGCGAGGAGAGCACTTCGTCCAACTTCGGCAGCGCGTTCAACACATCATCGACCAGCGAATCGAGCTCCTCCGCCACGGCTTCCGTCTGGCCGGACGCTTCCGTTGCGCCGAGCAACGCCTTCGCGTAGACGCTGGCCACCCGCATAGCGGACGGATCCAGCACTTTGTCGGTAGCGGGAGTGGACGATTCGTGATTCATGCGTGACAGAAAGACGCCTAATTCTTGCTGGGTGTCGTCGGGAAACGAGTCAGGGCATCTTCGATCAGCCGTTGATGATCGCCCGAGTTGAGCCGCGCGCCGACAATCTTGCCGGCCAGCTCCACAGCCAGGTTGGCGGTTCGTTCGCCCAGTTCCTTCAGCGCGCCATCCTTGGCAGTTTCGATCTCCCGCAACGTTCGATCCCGCTCGGCCTGGGCATCGGCGCGGGCCTTAGCCAGAATCTCCTGCTGCGTATGCTCGGCATCGCGCCGCGCCTCGTCCATAATGGCCCGCACCTCATCGGCACTCGCGGCCAACTTCCGCTCGTATTGAGCCAGCATCAGCTTAGCATCTTCATGCGCCTTGGCCGCCGCCGCAATCTGGCCGGCGATGTTGTGCTCACGCTTCTCCAGACCTGTGACGATCGGGCCCCAAGCGAACCGCCACAGCACCGCCAGCAACAGCAAAAATACCACGAACGACCAGATGGCCAGATCGGTCTTGAACTCCTCAGGGCTCTGCTTGCCGTGCGGCTCGCCAATGTGAGCGGCATGCCCGCCGTGCGCCGCATCGTGAACTGCGTCGTGATGCTCCGCGGCGGCCGGCGGATGCGAAGGAGCGTCCTGCTTGACCTCGTCGTCGGTCGCAACTTCCGCGCGAGTCTGCCACGCTTGCGCGCGGGAAGACAGCGCCGCCAATGCCAAGTAGCACAGGACCACGCTCCATCGAGCTGACCATGAAGTAAACACGCGATGTCTCTCCCAGCGAAAGTCTAGGGTCGGTCACGCCTTACGATCTAGACGCGGCCGGAGCAGATAAACAAGGCGTAGAACGTAAAGCCTTCAATCAGAGCGGCCGCGATGATCATGGCGGTCTGGATGCTGCCGGCCACTTCCGGCTGGCGGGCCATGCTCTCTAGCGCGGAGCTGGCCAGACGGCCGATGCCGTAACCGGCGCCAATGGCAACCAGGCCCACGCCAAATGCGCCGCTGAAATCAATCAAGGCCCGCGGTGCGGCCGCCCCGGCTTGGGCAAAGGCGGGCGTTGCAAACAACATTGCCACGATAAACAGAGCCGCGATTCGAACGAACTTGCTCACAGGTTCCTCTCCTTACAAACGGACGGTGGGTGGAAGACAGGTCATGCGCCCCAGGGCGGTAGATGTAGTGCGGTAATAGTAGTGCGGTGCTAATGGTGATGCACAGCCGCGCCAATGAACAAGGCCGACAAGAACGTAAACACGTAGGCTTGCAGAAACGCCACAAACAACTCCAGCAGCGTGAATAGCAGCGAGCCGATCACGGCAATCGTGGTCACAATCGCCCATTGCAGCGTGCTGGAATCGGCCGATTTAACGATCAAATCCATAATGCCCAGCAGCACCAAGTGACCAGCCACCATGTTGGCCAACAACCGCACGCTCAACACGCCGTGCTTGATTAACAAGCCGGCGACCTCGATCACGAAGATCACCAGGACCAGCGGCATGAGCCACTTGGGCAAATCCATATGCGGGACCTGATTCTTCCAGAAGCCGATCGGCCCGAACTTGATCGATCCGCCGATGAGCACCACAAGAAACGTTACAAGGGCGATGGCGAACGTCGTGCCGAAAGAACTTGTCGGCGCCCCCAGCCAAGGGATTAAACCGAACAGGTTGCAAGTCAGAATAAAGAAGAACATCGTCCACAAGATAGGCACGAACTTATCTGCATCGTGGCCGCCAATGGCCGGGCGCGCTACTTGATCACGAATGAACACCAGAAACGATTCCAGCAAGTTCCACATCCGGCCGCGCGGCGCATCGCCCGTGGAGATCTTACGGGCCACGCTGGTGAAGACCGCAATCAACAGCAGGGCGATCACCACCTCCAGAACCATGAACTTGGAAAGCGCGAAGCCCGACTCTTTCTCGTACAGGTTCTTGAGCTTCGTCCCAGGAAACTGCGGAATGAGGATCTTGCCCGCCATAGCCTCCTCGAACGCCGCGAGCGATTCCCCGGGATGGGCTGTGCGCAGGTATTGGGGCACATCCTCCAAGCTGTGGTAATTGGGCCGCCACAGGAACTTGGGCACTTCGAAGAAGTAGCTATCTTTGATGTGCAGGACGGGATCGGCCATGAATCAGTAACGCCTATGCCTTTACGGCAGGCGAATTAGTCTTGATGAGCGGAAGCACGAGCAACGTCTCAGCCACCAACGTGATCAGATAGAACCCCAGCACGAGTCCAAAGAATCCCGCCGCTTCCAATTCCGCATAGCGGCGACTGAGGAGCAGGCCCAACCCCAGCGGCAAGCCCATGCGAAACAACATCGCCATTAAGAGCGAAAGCATGGCCGCTTGCGGTCCTTGGAGCCAAGCCGTCAAGGCCATCGCCAGCGAGGCACCCGTAAAGCAAATGGCCGCCGCCAGTGCCGCGGCCGACCAGACGGGTATCCCTCGCTGCACAGCCACAAGGGTGGCCAGAACTGGATAGGCGGACAACACGGCCGTAGCCAGCAGCAAGATGCGCACGCTCAAGGGCCACTTGGCCGATTGGCGCACCAATCGCGCGAATGCCCCCTGTTCTTCGCTGCCGCTCACGATGGCGAATCCTTCGACTCGGGCGGCTTCTTTGGCCGACGCTCCGAGTTTGGTAACGAACCCGTCATCTGCAACAGATGCCAGATTCCGAGAGTCAGTCCGAATGCAAAACCTAACAGGGCCAGAAAGCCCGTCCCCCAGCGTCGATCTAGCCACTGCCCCCCTAAGCCGGGCAGCACCATCTCTAGGGCTACCGTGATGATGCGGGACACCCATCCCATGGCCACGGCAATCGGGTGCGGCGTCTGGGGAGCGTCGGGCACGGCAAGCAAGCCTGAAAATGGCTGGCGGCCTTCACCTGGCAAGGCTTAGGGGTCGGGCAAAATCACACGAGGGAAACTGTAACGCGGGCAATGTAACGCAGCGGTCCAAGAGGTGTCAACGAGGTGGGCGGGGAATTCGTGTTTTTTTTCACAATGTCGGGGATGTGGATGTAAGTGAGTGCGGGAATTGAAGTTTAGGCGAGGGGACAGGGGACAGGGGACAGCCGGAACGATGCAGGTTCTTCCCTCCGGCTGTCACCTGTCCCCTGTTCCCTGTCCCCTTCCTGTTAAGTTCTGCCGCAAATCCTTGTTATGACTGCCCATCGAGCAAAAAAACGCACACCACCCGCGATGAATGGTCCTTTAGACGTTGCGTGTACTCGCCCCGCTGGTTAAACTTGGTTTAAGTGTTTTTCTCGTCTCTTTCGGCCAGTGCGGACGTTTTACAGGGCGTACGGCGGGCTACAAAGAACGGGCTTCGAACGGGGGGGGGATAAGCTTTCGCCGCTTGAGTAACCCCTACGGGGACACCCTGTCGGTGGGAGTTCGGCAACGCATCACCAAGCGGCATCAGGATGGCCGGGAGGTTGCGGGCGTTACCACGTCATGGATGACATCCGATTAACTGCCATGCAGGGCGCAAGTCCTCTGGCCACCCGGAGATTAGTCCATTCATGACCGCAGACAAGCTCAGCAACTACACGCTTAAGGATCTGACGACGCTGGCCCGCAAGCGCGGCGTCGCCGGCTGGCACGGGATGAAAAAGGATCAACTCGTGCGGGCGTTGCTCAAATTGCAGCAGCGCAAGGCCGCCCCGGTCGCCAAAGCTAATGGCAAGAAGCATGCGGTGGCTTCGCGCAATAGTAAGGCCGCTGCCAGTAAATCAGTCAGCAAACCAGCGCCGTCGCGTATCGCCCAGTTGTCACCCCGGCCGCAGTTGAACAAGCCGCAGTTGAACAAGCCGCAGTTGAACAAGCCGGTCCCGGTTAAGGCTGCGGCTCCGATCAAGGCCGGTCCCGTCAAGCCTGCCCAGATCAAGGCAGGCGCCATCAAGCCAACCCAGTTCAAGCCTGCCGTCCCCATCAAGGCGAGCGACGTCAAGCCGGCGCGTCCCCCTAGCTCCTCGACGCGTGAGAACTCCGCTACCGTGCGTGCGGCCAAGCTCAAGCGGGACGAAGTCTTGCGACGCCTGGAGCAAGCCAAGCTGCGGAAGGATCGTCTGAAGAATCTCTCCAGCTTCCGCTCGCCCACTGCTCCCAACGGCTTCGTGCGCGATCGGTTGGTCGTCATGGTGCGGGATTCTTACTGGCTGCACGCTTACTGGGAACTCACGCGGCAAGGCGTCGAGCGAGCCCAGGCGGCGATGGGCGAGCAGTGGCACTCGGCGCGCCCTGTGTTGCGGCTGATGGAAGTCTCCTCGAGCGGGACGACCAACGCCTCTGAAATGTCGCTGCGCACGATCGAAGTGCATGGCGGCGTCAACAACTGGTATGTCGACGTGGCCGATCCGCCACGCAGCTATCGCCTCGACATCGGCTATCAATCGCCGATGGGCAAGTTTTTCCTCCTGGCCCGCAGCAACGTGGTTACCACGCCCAAGGCCGGCGCAACCGATTCCATCGATGAGAATTGGAACCAGGTGGCTGAGAACTTCGACAAGATCTATGCCATGAGCGGTGGCTACGCCGGCAACGGCACTAGCGGCGAGTTGCAGGAGCTGTTTGAAGAACGCCTGCGTCGGCCGATGGGCGCCCCGCTTACCACCCGCTACGTGGCCGGCATGAACGGCTTCGATAAGAAGCACGATTTCTCGTTCGAAGTGGATGCCGAGTTGATCGTCTACGGCGTGACGGAGCCGGATGCCCATGTCACGTTGCAGGGCGATCCGGTAAAGCTCCGCCCCGACGGCTCGTTTACCGTCCGCTTCAGTCTCCCCAACTGCCGGCAAGTCATTCCCGCCGTGGCCTCCAGTGCAGATGGCGTCGAGCAGCGCACCGTGGTGCTCGCCGTCGAGCGAAACACCAAGACGATGGAGCCGGTGGTGCGGGATGGCAATGAGTAGGAGACAGAGGGGACAGGGAACAGAGTAGGGGACAGGGAACAGAGGACAGGGTACAGTAAGAAGAAGAAGCTCGCGTTGTCTGGCTGTCCCCTATACCCTGTCCCCTGTCCCCTCGTGTCCAAGGACATCACTCGCATACTCGCTGGCTGGGAGCATGTGCCCGACGAGATGTCGGTGCGGATCGTGCCAGGGGAAGATGGCCGCGATAAAATCCAACTGCGCATCGACCTCGGTCTAATGCAGATGGAGTTCGATGGCCGCCCCGATGGCTGGCAGCCAGCGGGCTTTCCTTCCTGGCTGGAGTTCTACGAGCAGCGCCAGCGCGAGACCACGGCCGCCGGCGATGAGTTCCAGCTCAACAATGACGATCTTTCCCACCTGATGCGGGAAGGCGTGCAGTTCTACCATCGTTACCTGAGCTTCTGGAACTTGCAGCGCTACGACCTGTGTGCGCGGGACACGACCCGCAACTTGCGGCTGTTTGCCTTTGTGCGAGCGCACGCCCGTGAAGAACGAGACAAGCTGCAGTTCGATCAGTGGCGGCCTTATGTGACCATGATGCACGCGCGGTCGATCGCCACGCCACTGGTCGAGAGCCGCCGCTGGACGCAGGCGCTGGCCGCCATCGACGAAGGCGTCGCGGCGCTGCACGTTTTCTTGCGCGAGTACAAGCAAACGCATCGGGCCGACGAGTGCCAGGAGCTGAAGTTTCTCTCCGGCTGGCGCGACGAGATCGAGCGCATGCGCCTGGGCGAAACGGCCGGCGTGCAAGAAACAATCGACCGCCTGCAATCCGAACTCACCGAAGCCATCCAACGGGAAGACTTCGAGCAAGCCGCCCGGCTACGCGACGAAATCCGCCGCCGCGGCGATTGACAAGCCAGGAAAGGGAACAGGTTACAGCGGAGGGTACAGTAAGAAGGATCGGAAATCGCGCGTTGTCTGGCTGTCCCCTGTTCCCTCTCCCCTAGCCGTGCTTGCGATGCGTCGACCGCCCACCTATGCCGCTGATCGGGGACGGCTGGAAACGAACATGACGCCGATGATCGACGTCATCTTCAATCTGCTGATCTTCTTTGTCTGCACCGTCAGCTTTCAGCCGCCGGAGGAAGTGCTGCCCACGTATCTCTCGACGTTGGGCCTGGCCAGGGACGCGCCCCGCCCACCGGAGATTCAAGACTTCGACGATGTGGTGGTTAAAGTCCTGGCGCGTCGGGAGCAGATCGGCTGGGAGATCAATCGCCAGCAATACGCCACGCTGGCGGAAGTGCGGGACGTGCTGC
>JBGTDH010000158.1:0-3406 GCA_041748435.1 Pirellulales bacterium | reverse complement strand
AACCGGGCGCCGGGCGCCGCGCTGAAGGGATGCGGCACAAATCGCTCCGCCGTGAGATCCGGCCGAGCGAAATAGCCGCGCGCCAGGCCTGCGCCGCCAAGGTACAACTCCCCCGGCACGCCCACGGGCACGGGTTGCAGCCGGCGATCGAGCACATAAACTTCGCTGCCGGGAAACGGGCGGCCGATAGGAAGCAGCCCTTCGCCGCGCAGCCGCGCGCCGTCGTCGAAGTACGTGCTGTCGATCGTCGCCTCGGCCACGCCGTAAGAATTGATGACGCGCGTTCCTTGGCCCAGCACGCTCTGCAACTGGCGATACTCGGCGGCATACCAGGTATCGGAGCCCACGGCGGCCAGCTTCAACGATTCGAGCCGCTCGCCCGTCTGCCGCAGATGCTCCAGCAGAGATCGCACCACCGCCGGCACAAACTCGGCACAATCGATCGCATGTTCGCGGATTAGCCCGCACAGCTCGTCCGGCATCAAGAGCGACTCGCGCGGACAGAGCACGAGCATGGCCCCGGAGCAGAGCGCCCGCACCAAATCGCCCACGAACACATCGAAGGAGAAGCTGGCCATCTGCAGATGGCGGCGCGCCCCGCTCAAGCCGTACTCTTGCTCCCACGCGCGGTACGCGTTGGCCAGGCTGCGGTGCGAGATCATCACCCCCTTAGGCCGCCCCGTGGAGCCGGACGTGTAGACCAGGTAAGCCAGGTGGGAATCGGCGATGATCGTGGGAGGATCACCATCGTCCTCGCGAGCGAGAGTCTCCCGCTCTTCGTCCAGGTAAATCGCCCGCACGCCTTCCGGAAGCGTGATCAACCCGCGCTGCGCGAGCACCAACGCGGCTTGCGAGTCCTCCAGCATGTAGCGCAACCGCTCGGCGCCGTAGCTGGGATCGAGCGGCACAAACGCGGCCCCGGCCTTGAGCACGCCCCACACGGCCACAATGATCTCCGGCGAACGATCAAGGCAAATGCCCACGCGTGACTCGATGCCCACCCCGGCTCGCAACAAGGCATGCGCCACTTGATTGGCGCGGCGATTGAGCTCGCCATAGCTGAGCTCGCCGCAGCCCGGCATCGCAACCGCGGGCGCATCGGGCGTGAGCGCGGCCTGCCGCTGGAACAGCTCGTGAATGCAATCGCCGGCGGGGAAAGCCGGTTGCCTCGCGCTGTGCTCGTGGAGTAGTTGTCGCCGCTCGTTGGAGGAAAGCAGCGGAATGTCCCACAGCCGCAGCGCGGGGTTCGCTATCACCGCCTCCAGCAGCGTTTGCAAGTGTCCCAGCAGGCGCTCGATTGTCTCCGCCTCGAACAAGTCGCTCCGATAGTGCATGACCGCGCCCAGGCGGTCGCCGGCATCGACGATGTTCAGAAACAGGGGATCGGTCGCCGGCTGCACGCGCGCGATCAGGCTCAGCAACTCCTCGGCGGCTTCGCGCGAATCGAACAGCGAGCTAAGCTCTAAACCATCAAGGCTGAGTGCATAAGTGTGCGTCTCGTGCAGGGCGAACTGCACCTGGAAAATCGGCGAGTGCTGCAGGTTGCGCGTGGGTTGCAGCTCGCGCACCAGCATGCCAAAGGGCAATTCCTGATGGCTGAACGCCCCCAGGCACACGTCGCGCTGGCGTGTGAGCAGCTCGCTAAACGTGGGATTGCCCGAGAGATCGGTGCGCAGAGCGAGCAGGTTGACGCAGAAGCCGATCACGCCCGCCATCTCCGGCTGATTGCGGTTGGCCAGCGGTGTGCCGACTACGAGGTCGTCGTTGCCGCTCCAGCGAGCCAGCAGCGCCTTGAACGCCGCCAGCAGCAGCATGAACATCGTGACGCCCTGTTGCTGGGCCAGACGCCGAAGATCGGTCCGCATGTCAGCCGGGAAGGTGATCGTGCTGACATCGCCCTTGAAGAGCTGCCCAGTCGCGGGCAAGTGATCGGTGGCCAACGCCAACTCGGGCGGAGCATCGACCAGACGTTCGCGCCAGTAGTTGAGCTGCCGCTGATAGAACTCGCCCTGCAACAACGTCCGCTGCCAGACCGCATAGTCCGAGTATTGAATGACCAGCGGCGGCAAAGTCGCCCGCCGCCCCGCTCGAAACGCCGCATACAGCTCGGAGAACTCGCGGGCAAACACCGTGAGGGACCAGCCGTCGAACACCGTGTGATGCACCAGAAACAAGAGCAGATGCTCCCGCGGCGCCAGACGAAACACGGTCATCGCGGCCAGCGGCTCGTTTGTCAGATCGAACGGCTTCTGGCCCAGCCGCAACACGCGGGAGAGCAGCTCGCGCTCCCGCTCTGCCTCAGGCAAGAGGTCCAGATCGACGAAGCTCATCGGCAGGCCGCGCGGCGGATGCACGACCTGCGCGGGCTGGCCGTCGTCCAGCGCCAGATTGGTGCGCAGCACGGCATGCCGGCGCACAATCTCGTCCAGTGCGCGCCGCAGGCAATCGACGTCTAAAGGCCCCTTGACGCGCATCGGCCACACAATGTTGAAGGCCGCGCCGGGCTGAAGCTGATCGATAAACCACGCGCCCTCTTGCGCGTACGAGAGCGGGATGCGCGCATCGGGCGGAGCGCGCTTGAGCGGCGGAGTCTGCGAGGGGGCGGGCAGAGTGCGCAGGAACTCGATCAGCTCCGACTTGCGCTCGCGAAGCTCGGTCTGTAGCGCCGGCGTCAGCGCGCCCTTGGGCGCGTCGCACTTCAACTGTTCGCCTTCGACCGCCAGCTTAACGTCCAGCCGCTTCAGCCGGGCGAGGAAGTCCTCGATCTTGCCGGGCGTCATAGCGTGAACTCTTCACGAGGCCCGTCGGCTGCGGCAGGCTCGGCCGCCGCCGACCACTGCGCCGCGTCGATCCGTTCAGCCAGGCTGGCAATGGTCTTGTGCTCGAACAGGACGGCCAGCGTCAGATGCACGCCAAATCTGGTGCGCAGCCGCTCGAGCAATTGCATCGCCAGGAGCGAGTGGCCCCCGAGCTCGAAGAAGTCGTCGTCGCGGCCGATGCGCTCGAAGCCAAACAGCGCTTGCCAGACCTCCGCCGTGGCGCGCTCGGTGTCGGTCTCCGGCTCGGTGTACACCGTCTGCAACTCGGGGCGCGGATGCGTGGCTGCGGTCGCCTGATTCAAGAGCGACAGCTCATCCGACCATCGCGACTGTTGCTGACGCCGGATGAACTCCGGAAGATCGATCATCGACACCGCCACCTGCGGCTCTCGGCAATGGGCCAGAATGCGGCGGAACGCCTCGACGCCTTCCGCGTTGGAACTGCTGTCTTCGCGCCCCAATCGGCGGCCGAGCTCCTTGAGTTGGGCGGGCATCTGCGCCTCGACTGACATGCCGGCCTCGCTCCAGGTGTTCCAGTTGATCGAGAAGGTGCGCGGCCCCCCGCCGGCGCGATTGTTCCACGCAAC
>JBGTDH010000157.1:0-6393 GCA_041748435.1 Pirellulales bacterium | reverse complement strand
CAGCCTGTTTGGCGGCGGCTATCTGCCGTTGGCCCAGCGCAGCATCTCCGAGAACCTGTATTGGGCCATCTGTCACAAAATTCAGCGGCTGGTGCGGCAAGTGGAGTTTGTGCCCGAGGAGCTGCAAGGGCTGGACGCACTGTTGTCCGACACGTACTTCTGCAACTTCTCGCTGTTTCAATCGGTGCCGGACAGTTGGGCCATCAAGCAACTGTTTCCGATCATGCCGATCCACCGGCTGAACGAGCAGCCCACGTGCCATGCGGTGCTGGGGGATATCACGTGCGACTCGGACGGCAAGATCGATCAGTTCATCGATCGCCGCGACGTGAAGCGCACATTGCCGTTACATGCGCTGCGCGGAGAACCGTACCATCTGGGCGTGTTCCTGATCGGCGCCTATCAAGAAATCCTCGGCGACTTGCATAATCTGTTTGGCGACACCAACGCCGTGCATGTGAGCATGGCGCCCGACGGCGAGGTTGTGCTGGAGCACGTGATTCAAGGAGACACGGTGCGCGAGGTGCTGGACTACGTCGAGTACGAGCCGGACATGCTGGTGCGGCAACTCCGCACCGATGTCGAGACCGCCGTCCGCGAGGGGCGCATCGACTACGAACAAGCCGGTCGCCTGCTGCGCTTCTACGAGGAAGGCCTCCGCGGCTACACCTATCTGGAAGGCGAAGATGGTTAACATGTTCGTAGTACCGGCTTCAGCCGGCGGAACTGCCCAACGGCCATCCACGCAACAATCTTGACGGAGCAACCAGATGGATGAGCCAGCAGACGGCGTCGCAACTGACGAACTCTCCCTGGCCGAATTTGATCGCCTGCTGGATGAGTTGGCGAGTGACGAACCTCCGATCCCAGGCACTTTTCCCCGCTCCGAAATCTACGCTGATCACGACTAGCGATCCTCAGTCCAATCCCGACCCGTAGAACGCGGCGGCGGGGAGTTGCGTGCGGCGGCGGACGAGGTCGGTCAGGGCGTCGACTTCTTCGTTGCTCAGCGAGGCGACGAAGCTCTCGGCCGGAGGGCGGGCAACCGTGTAGACCTGCACCAGCTTGATGCGGCCGCCGGCCAGCACGATCTCGTTCAAGCGGTCGCAAAACGCTTCTTGCTCGGCCAACGTGGGCGGTTCGCCGTTTACACGCAAGAATAACGCCTGAATGACCAGGGGCCGCACCCGGGCGGCGGACGTGATGTTGTCCAGGATCTGCCGGAAGGGAATCGGCGTGCGGTCAACGAGGTGATAATACTCGGCCGTGCCGGCGTCCAGCTTGGCCCAGATCTCTCCCTGGTTGGCATCGAGAATCTCGAGCCCGCGCTGGACATGCGGGCGATGGAACATGCTGGCGTTGGTGATCAGCACCATCTTCACGGCATCCAGCCCGCGAGCCCGTTTCACTTGTGCGCACTCGGCGATGATCTGATCGAAGTTGCGGTAAGTGGTTGGCTCTCCATCGCCGCTGAAGGCGATGTCGTTCAATCGCCGCAGAGGCGTCGGCGTGTGGCGGAACTTCTCCGAGAGATAGAGATCTCCCGACGTGACGAGCTCCAGCGAGCGATCCAACTCCGTGACCAGCGCGTCTAACTCCACGAACCGCGTTTCGCTCTGCCGCGTGCGATCGACCTGGCAGTAAATGCAATCGAAGTTGCAAACCTTGTCCGGATTAAGATTCACCCCCAGGGAAATGCCCCCGGACCTGCGGCTGAGCACGGGATATACGAAGCGATTTTGCTCAAACAGCCGCGCGTGGTCGTGGTAGAGAAGATCGCTGGTGCTCACTGCTCGGTCCATTGCCAGCCGGCGTTGATTTGCAGTTCCCGCTCCGCCAAATAGGCCCAGGGCGTGCCGGGATGCTCTTTTACTACGCGCTCTAGATAATCGCGGGATTGCGTGAGCATCTTCTCGAAGGTGCTGCCGGCGCCGATCGTGTCGCTCGCGGTAAGCACCCAGGTGTCTGCCCCCGGCTTGGTGAAATTGCCCGCACTTTTGATCTTGGCCAGCATGGCGTTATATCCCTCCGTCTTGACGCGGGCCGCGAGAGCACGTCCCATTGCCAGATCGTAGGCGGCCTGCCAGCGAGGGCGCGTGAGTTTGGGGCGATCCGATTCACCTTTCTTCAGCGTATCGACCAGCGTGATGAGCTTCGGCTCGAACTTGGCTGCGTCTCGCTGCGCGGCATCCAGCGCACGCTTGAACGAAGCCTCATCCCGTTTGGGGAACGAGGTGTTCGCGCTTTGCAGCGCCTCGGCGAACGGAAGCTTCGAGGCTTCGTGCAGTGCCCGGCAGGCTTTGTTCTCGAGAATCTTCTGATACTCCTGCTCGGAGACGTAATCGGGAGCGTACTTGCGCAGCACTGCCGGCTCGAAGATCGGCTTATCGCCCGCGTTGCCGCCCCAAGACACGGAAAGGTACTGCGAACCGGCTGCGACACCGTAATCCTTGCAGGCCAGATATTGCCCCCCGGATTCCTGGCACAGCCGCGACAGCGCAAACGACCCGAAGCCGGAATCCAATTCGACGGCCACGCCGCCGAGGGAGGCCAGGCTGATCATCTCCGCATGGCGGGACTCCGGCCCTTGCCGCACGCTCTTTCCTCCCTCCAGCCCCTTCTGCGCCTCCGCCACGCTCATGCCAAACGGAGCGGAGACGCCGATGGTATGCACCACAATCTGCTTCTGCTTGATGAGCGCCACCGTCTGATCCAACTGCTTGTCGTCGTCTCCCATCTCATCGCTGACAACCACAAACAGCACGTAACCGCTCTTCTCTGTCACAAAGCTGCCGTACTTCTCCCCCGCCTGATCGAGGGCCGTGCAGGTCATCTCCACACCGCCGGCGTCTTCCTGGATCGACTCCAGCGCTTTGCGCACCTCGCCGGCATCGCTGCTGGGCGTCTCCAAGGGAAACTGCACGTCGCCCGCGAAAGAGACCACAGCCATCGAGAGCTGCGAGTCCTCATCCGCCTCGGCGTCTTTCAGATCGCGCAGAATACTATCCACGCTCCTCAGAAAGTCCTGCTGCTGCGGGCGGGCGCTCGCGGAACGATCCACCAGCCACACCACCAGCGTCTTGCGCAGCTTGGCCGATTCGCGAATTGATTCCGTTACCCAGTCGACCGCCCACTTCGTCGAGCGATCCGGTCCCGACGAAGCACTTCCACGTCCGCCGGCCTCGTTTTCGGTCAGCCAGCGCGAGCGGCCGCTGTCGGGGAAGGACGTCTCGTTCGAGCGAGCGACCGTCTGCCCCTCGACCTCCAGCCGTTCGAGCTTCCAGCTTCCCTCGGGGAGTTGCGTCAACTGTGCCGACCATTTCTGCCGCAGAAAAACTCCACCCACCCGGCTGGGCACATCCACATGACTGGAAACCTGATAGCGATCCTTGGGCAGCTTTTGCACGCGTTCTTCCCCCGGGGCAAACTTCGCGTCGGGCGGAAGCTTCATCTCCTGGGCCACAAACTCGCGAGCCTTCTGGGTCACCAGATCCAGGGGACTGGCCACCACCGTGGGTTTGGCTTCGTTCTTAGACATCCGCATGCCGGCGCCGATCAAGCCCCCCACCACCGCAACAAACAACACCGCCAGGGCCACCATCATGCCCTGGTTGCTCTTCTTGCGGCCGCGACGGGGCACGCGCCGCTGGGCGATAAATGCGGGAGCATGCTCGTCGCTAATCGCGTGCTCAGGAAACACCGGTTGACCGGCGGTAAACCCACCCGCCGATCCGGCATGCACTCCGGCGGCCGTGGCTTGCGGCGGCGCGGCCAGTTGGAACATCGCCTGGCAATAAGGGCATTGCATCGCCGTGCCGGCTGGCGCCTGAGGCACGCTCAATTGATGCATGCAGGAAGGACAGCAAACTTCCATGCGGCGGCCTCTTTCAGGGAACTCGTCGATCAAGGGGACACAATCGCTCACTAGCTTCCAGTCTACCGGCGCGGTCGCCCCGATTCCAGTTGCGCGAGTTGTTCGTAGTACCGGCTTCAGCCGGAAGAACCGCCTAAAGACGGAACTACGAGCCCATCAAACAACGAAAGAAGTCAACGCAAAAGGCGCGGAGGCGCAAGGGTCGCAAGGACGAGGAAACAGGAACCGTGGTTTGATTTTCCTGCCGTTCTTTGCGTCTCTGCGCCTTCGCGCCTTTGCGGTTGGTTCTTCTGCTCTCTGCACCCTTACATGCTTCGTGCGACCTGCTTAGACTAGAGGGCTTGCCGGGGCCAGTAGTGCTTTCCACCAGGCTGTTGTCTTCACCAAGGATACTGCGCATGAACGGGTTCGTCCGAATTGCTCTCGCTGGGATCATCAGCCTGATCGGTTCTCTCCACGCGGCCGAGGCGCCGCAGGAGCTCACGCTCAACAAAGCAGACCACATTTGCATCGTGGGCAACACACTGGGAGAGCGGATGCAGCATCATGGCTGGCTGGAGACGCTGCTGCACGCCAGCCACGCGGACAAGGAACTGGTGTTCCGCAACCTGGCCTACAGCGGCGACGAGATCGACGGCTGGCAGAACAAGGAGCATCGGCTGCGCTCGATGGATTTCGGCACGCACGACGAGTGGCTGACCGGCAACTCGCCCATTCCGCAACCCAAGAAGCTCTCGCCTCGCGATCAAGGCAAAGTGCGCGAGAACCGCCTGGAGCTGACCAAAACCAAGGCCGACGTCATCTTCGCCTTCTACGGCTACAACGAATCGTTCGCTGGCGAGGCGGGCTTGCCGAAGTTCAAGGAAAACGTGGCGGCCTTCATCAAGCACACGCTGGCACAAAAGTACAACGGCCGCAGTGCCCCGCGGCTGGTGTTATTCTCCCCGCTCGCGCACGAGAATCTGCGCAGCGCCGATTTGCCGGATGGCAGCGAGAGCAATGCCCGTTTGCACGTGTACACGCAGGCGATGAAAGAGACGGCCGCGGCGCACGGCGTGCAGTTTATCGATCTGCTCACGCCCAGCCGCGAGATGTTCCGCACAGCGACCAAACCACTGACGATCAACGGCATTCATCTCACGGAGGAAGGCGATCGCCTCTTGGCCGCGGCAACGGAGCGGGCTCTGTTCCCCAACGCGCCGCTGGCGAAGCGTGACGCCGCGCAACTGGAACGCCTGCATCAGGCCGTCCTGCAGAAGAACTTCTACTGGTACAACCGCTATCGCGTGACCGATGGCTACTCCACCTACGGCGAACGGGCTTTTCTCAAGTTCTCCGAAGGTCCAGGCGGCTACGGCGATGGACTCTCCAATTATTCCGTCGGCCAGCGCGAGTTGGATGTGCTCGATACGCTGACTGCCAATCAAGATAAGGTGGTCTGGGCCGCCGCGCGCGGGCAAGCCGCCCCGCCGGACAACGCCAACCTGCCGGAGTTCCTCCCGGTCATCAGCAACAAACCCGGGTCACTCCCCGGCGGCAAGCATCTATTTTTGGGAGGCGAAGCGGCCATCAAGCAGATGACGTTGGGCAAGGGTCTGGAGATCAACCTGTTCGCCAGCGAGGCGCAGTTCCCCGAGCTCATTAATCCCGTGCAGATGGCATTCGATACCAAGGGGCGTCTGTGGGTCGCGGCCTGGCTGAACTATCCGCACTGGAAGCCCACCGATCCCATGAACGACAAGCTGCTGATCCTGGAAGACACCAACGGCGATGGCCGGGCCGACGTGTGCAAGACGTTCGCCGACGATATTCATAACCCGACGGGCTTCGAGTTTTGGAACGGCGGCGTCATCGTGGCGCAAGGACCGGATATTCTGTTTCTCAAAGACACCGATGGCGACGACAAGTACGACATCAAACAGCGCCTCTTGCACGGGCTGGACACGGCCGACACCCACCATACGTCCAACAGCTTCACGCTCGATCCGGGCGGCGCGCTCTATTTTCAGGAGGGAACATTCCATCATTCGCAGGTCGAAACGGCCTGGGGGCCGCCGGTTCGGATGATCAACGGCGGCGTGTTCCGCTACGAGCCGCGTGCCCAGAAGTTCGAGTCGTACGTTTCGTTCGGGTTCGCCAATCCGCACGGGCACGCCTTCGATCGCTGGGGGCAAGACATCGTGGTCGATGGCACCGGCTCGCAGCCCTATCACGGCGCTCTATTCTCCGGACGAGTGAATTTCCCGCAGAAGCACGCCAAGCCGCCGACGGTTTACAACCAGCGGACCCGGCCTTGCCCGGGCATCGAGTTCCTGTCCAGCCGCCATTTCCCCGACGAGTTCCAAGGGAACCTGCTGGTGGGCAATGTGATCGGCTTTCAGGGCATCCTGCGTTACAAGCCGGAGGATAAGGACTCCAGCTTCATGGCCACGGAGTTGGAGCCGATCGTGTACTCCAGCGATCCCAACTTCCGCCCGTCCGATCTGGAGGTCGGCGGCGACGGCGCGATCTACTTCACC
>JBGTDH010000156.1:0-6859 GCA_041748435.1 Pirellulales bacterium | reverse complement strand
CGACGTTCACGGGCGTCGTTCAGGAAAACAACAGCGGCTTCGGCACTCCCGCCACCGATGGCTTGCTCTACGCTGACGTGGCGGGGAGCGTGCTGAGCGTGGGCGGCCGGACGCTGGTGCGCTTCCAGAAGCGTTATCGCTTTTTTACCTCGCCAGACGTCGGCTATGAGTGCGAGATGGATCCCGCAACGGGCAACCTCACCGGTTTTTGGAGCGTTCCCTCCGCAAACAGTGGCGGCAATGTCTCCATGATACCCCAGAGATGACGGGTCATGTTGGCCCGGCAACGTCAGAAACTCCCCCACAGCTGCGATGCAGCACAGGAGAACCCCCATGAGAAGCCGTACACTTCAGACCTACGCCCTCGGTCTGGTCGTCTTGGCCCTGACAGCCATGGCCGCCGGAGAAGCGCTGGCAGACCCCGCTGCCCGTAACAAATGGGTGAGCGACGACTTCAACCTTACATTCGAGCCGTTCTCGAAAGGCGAGGATTGGACCGTGACGTGGAAAGACCTCAAGAACAATGCGGTAGGCATCAAGAAGCTCGCCCTGGTTAAAACCACAGACACCGAGAAGGTCTTCAAGCACAAAGACGAACCGCCCTTCAGCGTAACTCTTAGCGCAGGGGAAGCGGTCATCGTCGTCGAACCCACCGAAAAAGCCGCTCCGCCAGCAGGCCGCTATAGGGGGAGCTGGAGATAACTCGGACTCGTCGCCTACGCCGAGTGTGCAAGTCGACGATCACCAACGGCAACGGCACGCACCAGTTTTACTGGTGCGTGCCGTTGTGAGAATCAGCGATACAGGCGGCTTCGAGTTACCACTGGAAGTGGGGCGCGGTGTGCGTGTGTCCGTGCGTGTGCCAGCCCTGGTGGGGCGTCCAGTGCGAGTGGGTCGGGTGGAAGGTCTGGTGGAAGTGAACCGAGGGGGTTCCGAATCCACTCGAGAAACCACCAAAGTGGGAGCTTCCGCCCACGTGGCCGTGGCCGCCGTGCTGGAAACCACCGTGTTGATGGCCACCGTGGTTGAAGCCACCCTGATGGCCGTGTTGATGGCCACCGTGGTTAAAACCACCCTGATGGCCATGCTGATGGCCGCCGTGGAAGTGGCCGTTGCCGGCCAGGGCCGGGGCAGCGGTGAGGGTCAAAGCGGCCAGGGCGACGAGAGACAGAGCAAAGCGTGACATAGTTCTTTCCTTCGCGATTAGATGTTCGTGGTTCAGGCTCACGGTGATCTGCGATTCGTTCGAGCCTTGTACACTGCTATGCGTGGCCCGTCTCGATCTTGGACGCGATCGTGTGACTTTTTTTTCCGGTCAACATCCCGCCAGCAACGCGGCGCCTCCATCCGCTGAGACAAAGCACCAGCTTCGTCAACAGCGCTACGGCAAACAGCGCGATTCGCAGAGGAAACACATCGCCCGTTCGCGGCAAATCGCGATCGTCGGCATAGCCACGTGCCGCCAAGCGAGTCAACTCGAACGCCTGCGGGAACGACTTGGAAGCAGTCAGAAAACCGGGCAATCCCGCGGGCATGTCTTGGGAATAGTCCAACACGTCGTCGATGATCTGGCAATGCATCACGATCCGAAACAGGATCCCCAGATCCGCAGCGTCGTAAGTCGCCCGGATTCCCTCCTGGAGTGACGGGCTGCAATCCGCGGCCGTGGCCACCATTCCCAACGAAAGCCGCACGACGGCTTCTCGGTACCAACTCACTTTCTCAAACTGCCGATGATCTCCGCCGGGCGTGGGACGTTCGCACTCCAGGTCCCGAAGTCTTCGCAGATACTCGATCACGGTTGAGCGGATGCCAGCTTCTTGCAGCAGTTGTAGAGTCCGCCGGCACTCGTTCTGGCAACAATGTTTGTGATCGAAAGCCGCATTGGCGCAGGCGCCAAAATCGAGCAATGTCGCCAGCATTCTCAGCTTGCCCCGCGGCAGTCGTTTCGCGTGGCGAAGCATGTGCAGCGTGTCGAACGCCATGATGCACAAAACTCGCAGCGGGGTCTTCGGCCGGGCAGACACGAACAGCGGCAGTCCGCGCACGAAGCTGATGACCGCAATCAGGATCGCACAGCGCGTTGACATTACACGTGGCACAACACCACCTCCCGCGGACAGCGCCAGCGGATCGGCACGAGATCGCTCACGCCGCGACTCACCACCAGCCGCGTCGATCCCTGCTGATGGCTCAGATAACAGTACGGGTAAAACATCGCTCCGGGAAACAGACGGTCTCGATACTCAAACGCCACCACCTGGCAGCCGTGCAGATGCCCGGCCAGAACCAGATCGTAGCCCTGTTTGCGCGCGGTCTTCCAGACGCGCGGATTGTGCGCACAGAGAACTTGAACGTCGCCCGCGGGTAACGACGTCGCCTCGGGGCCGGACACGGCAATCACGCGCGAACCATGCACGACGCGAGCAGCCCCCGCGTGGATCCACTCACCCCCGCCGCTCACGACCGCGTCACAGACTCGATGCATGCCAACCTGCCCGTCGTGGTTGCCGCCCACCGCGAAGACGGGCGCGATCTCGCGGAGCGCGCCGACTAGATCGCTAAGTTTGCCTAACTCCGCCGGCCCGTCCACCAGGTCGCCACCCAAGAGCAGAACATCAATCTCGGACCGACGAGCGGATTCGATTACCTGGCGGCAGAGATGATCGGAGCGTGCCCGCCGCAGATGGAGGTCGCTCACATACATTAGAGCGCAGGCATCGGGGCGTGCCGAGAGGCGCTCTTCGCGGATGTGCAGGGCGCCGTGCAGCCCAATCGTCAGCGGTCCCGCAGGCAATGCTGCTCTCCTTACCCTGCGTCGTGACGGAACTGAGCAGGTGGCGGTATAGTGGCGCGCCGATTCCAATCCGTCAAGGAATCGATGCAACGCGCCAGCCAATTGCCCCGGCAGCGGAACGCCGCTATAATCCGCGGCTTAAGAACCTCAGAAAAAGCCCACGGGCGGCCGGTTTGCAAGGCCGCCGATTCCTCATCTCACGGAGAACACGGCCATGGCAATTCGCGTGGCGATCAACGGTTTTGGCCGCATCGGGCGGCTGACGTGCCGCATCCTCATGTCGCGCTCGAAGGAATTCGAGATCGTGGCCATCAACGATATCACCGACAACAAAGTGCTGGCCACGCTGCTCAAGTACGACAGCACGCATCGCCGCTACCAAGGCACCGTCTCCTACGATGCCGAATCGATCACCGTGGATGGCAAACGCATTGCCGCGCTGGCGGTGCGCAACCCGGCCGAGCTCCCCTGGGGCAAGATGGGTGTCGATGTGGTGGTGGAAAGCACGGGCCTGTTCACGGCCCGCTCCAAAGATGGCAAGCCGGGCTACGATACGCACCTCGTCGCCGGCGCGAAGAAAGTGGTGCTCAGCGCCCCGGCCAAAGACGGCGCCGATCTCACATGCGTCCTGGGGGTGAACGACGACAAGCTCACCCCCGAGATGAAGTGCGTCTCCAACGCCAGTTGCACCACCAACTGCCTGGCCCCGCTGGCCAAGGTGCTGAACGATACCTTCGGCATCGAGAGAGGCTTGATGACCACAGTCCACGCCTACACCAACGATCAGCAGGTGCAGGACTTGGCCCATCGCGAGGGAGACCTGTACCGCTCGCGAGCGGCCGCACAGAACATTATTCCCTCCACCACCGGCGCGGCCAAGGCGGTCGGCCTGGTGATTCCGGATCTGCAAGGCAAGCTCACGGGCATTTCCATGCGCGTGCCGGTGCCCACGGGCAGCGTGGTCGATCTGACCGCCGTGATGAAGAAGAAGGTCACCAAAGAGGCGGTGAACGCCGCCATGAAGACGGCGGCGGAAGGCCCGCTTAAGGGCATCCTGATGTACACGGAAGACCCGATCGTTTCGAGCGACATCATCGGCGATTCGCACAGCTCCATCTTCGCGGCCGATTGGACGCAGGTGATGGGCGATAACCTGCTGAAGGTCGTGAGCTGGTACGACAACGAGTGGGGCTACAGTTGCCGCACGGTCGACTTAATCGCCCGCCTGGCGAAGCTGTAAGCGCCAGCATTGCTGGTAGTTTTCCTTCCTCGCTCGAATCTTCGCGACGGAATCCTAGTTCGCGTTGACTGCATCGGCGGTGCGGGCTAATCTCCCGCCTCGCTGTGCGGTTCCCGCGCGCTTGCTGCGCACCGTCGCGAACCCGCCGAACCATGGAATGCTTGCACCCTTATGCCTACGCTGGCGCCACCTCGCGAAACGCACATTCCGGCGACATCGCTCGTCCGCAGCGCCGCTGCGCCGGCGATTGCAGTGCGGGACCTTGGGAAGTGCTATCGCATTTACGATCGTCCTCAAGATCGGCTGAAGCAGGCGCTGCGCTTACGCGGCAAGCAGTACTTCCGCGAGTTCTGGGCATTGCGCGGGGTGAATCTTGAGGTTCGCCGCGGTGAGATGACCGGCATCGTCGGTCGCAATGGCTCGGGAAAATCGACGCTGCTGCAGCTCATCTGCGGCATTCTCACGCCCACCTGCGGCAGCATCGAAGTGCAAGGGCGCGTTGCGGCGCTGCTGGAGCTGGGGGCGGGCTTCAATCCCGAGTTCACCGGCCGCGAGAACGTGTTCATGAACGGGGCCATCCTCGGCCTCACGCATGCCGAGGTGGCCGAGCGGTTCGATGAGATCGTGGCGTTCTCGGAGCTGCGAGATTTTATCGACCGCCCGGTGAAGACCTATTCCAGCGGCATGTTCGTGCGGCTGGCCTTTGCCGTGGCCACGAGTTGCCAGCCCGATATCTTGATTGTGGACGAAGCCCTGGCCGTGGGGGATGAGGCGTTCCAGCGCAAGTGCTTCTCCCGCCTGGAGCGTCTGCGGGAGCGCGGCGGAACGGTGCTGTTTGTGTCGCACTCCGCGGCCACGGTGCTGCAATTGTGCAACTCCGCGTTTTTGCTCGATCAAGGGGAGCTGCTGCTGTCCGGCGGGCCGCGCAAGGTGATCACCGCGTATCACAAGCTGATTCACTCTCCGCCCGAGTGGACCAAACAAGCCCGCGAGGAAATTGCCCGCGGCCGATCGATCGCCGCCGGACGGGAGGGCGCCAGCGATGCCGTGCCCGCGCCGGATGTCGCCCGGGAATCTTCCCACAGCTTGCAGGCCGGCTACGATCCGCATTTGAAGTCCAAGAGCTGCACGGAGTATTCGGCCAGCGGCGCTCAGATCAGCCAGGCGGGCATCTCCACGCTCACCGGGGAGCCGGTCAATCAGCTTGTGCCCCGCGAAGAGTACGTGCTGCGTTATAAGGTTCAATTTCAGAAACCGTGCGTGGGCGTGCGCTACGGCACCATGATCAAGAGCATCGCCGGCCTGGACCTGGGCGGTTTTGCGACCGCCGCCTCGGAAGGGGAGCCGGTCTCGGCGGGCGACGTGGCGGACGTGGCAATTCGCTTTCGCTGCCTGTTGCCGCCGGGCGTGTATTTCATGAATGCCGGCGTGCGCGGCACGGTCGACGCGGAGGAGCTCTATCTGCACCGCCTCGTCGATGCCTTGGCGTTCCGCGTGCTCTCCGATGGCCAGGAGCGGCTGCAGGGCATGTTCGATTTTCAGATGCAGCCGCATGTCGATCTGCGATCCGCCGGTTCGAACGCTTCTTCTTCCCTCGCCCGTGGAGCCGATCGATGACGACCATCGTCGTGTTGGGAATGCACCGCAGCGGGACTTCGTGCGTCACGCAGACTCTGCACGAAGGGGGCGCGTTTCTGGGCGAACGCCTGATGAACGAGACGGCCACCGATAACCTGGAGGGGCACTGGGAATCGTGGCAGGCGGTGGAGATTAACGAGGATATTCTCAAGGAGTCGGGCGCTAGCTGGCACGAGATTCCAACGCCGCTGGATCTCAAGTCCACCAGCGAGATTGATGCCCGAATGGCGGCCTTCGTAAAGCAACTGTCCGTCCAGCCGATCGCCGGGTTCAAGGATCCCCGCACGCTGCTCACGTTGCCACTGTGGCGTGCGCATCTGGAGAACCCTCGCTACATCGCGTGCCTGCGGCATCCTCACAGTGTGGCCCGCAGCCTGTTCAAGCGGTCCGCCCATTGGAAGTACGAGAAGGGTCTGCACCTGTGGTACGAATACAACTCCCGGTTGCTGCGCTATGCGGAGGAAACCAGCCCGGACGCGCTGCACTGGTTCGATTTCGACGCCCCGCCGCAAACGGTGGAGGCCTCTCTGGGGCAGATGCTCTCCTGGCTGGGCCTGAAGGCCGCGCCGGATCGCTTCAACCAGTTCCTGCGGCATAACGAGGACCTGCCCGAAATCACGGAGCCCCACATCGCAGATCTGTATCGAGCACTGCGCGCGCGAGCTCACGAACACCAGGCGATGTGGATCGGTGCGGTTTCCACCTGCGACGGAACTGCCGAGGGCGAGGCTGCCGATGCCCGGCGGCAACTGCGGCAGCTCCGGACGCTGCACAAGCGCTACGATGAGCTCATCCAGCGGCAGCAGGCCATGCTGTGGTGGCTGGATGCCCACATGCGACAGACGCTCGTGCGTTGCGAGCAGTTGCACGGACAGCAACAAGCGGGCCAGGCCGATCGCGCCCAACTGGCACTCCGTTGCAATGAGTTGGATCAAGGCATGCACGCCGCGCGCACCGAGATGGCCCGGCAGGCCAACGAACGCCACGCGGAGCAACAAGCCCTGCAAATCCAACTGGCGCACGCTTCGCAAGCGCTCGAGGATCAGTTCCGGCATCAGTTGCACGAACAGCACGCCACGCTGGGGGCGGTCGTGCATTCGCTGCACCAGCGCACCAGCGTGCTGGAGCAGCGCCTCTTCTGGCCGCTGTTTGTGCAGCGCTCACGCCGCGTGCTCGGCAAGATC
>JBGTDH010000155.1:0-5527 GCA_041748435.1 Pirellulales bacterium | reverse complement strand
TGGAAAGAAATCGAGCATGAAACAAATGATCTGCGACTCTGGCCAACGGCACACATGCCGGCCCGCCCATCCCACGCACGGAGGACGGCGCACGAGCCCATGCAAAATCACACACCGACCTTCGCTTGTTTAAGGTCTAGTTGCCGAAAGGACAGGCCAGCAAGGTCAACGACCGTCGCACGGGTGCGGTTTTGTCTGGAGCGAGTTCCGGGGGCCAGGGGTTATTTCACCCGCACCAGTTTCATAATCCTCCCGGCGACGTTCCAGTCCTGCACGTACAGGTTGCCGGCCTGGTCCCAGTAGGATCCGTGCGTGCCGCTGAAGATGCCTTCTTTCCACTCGTCCTGCTTAATGTTGAAGTTCGATCGTTTGGCAGGATCGGGATTGTGGCCCAGCACGGCGATGATCGTGTTGCTCTTGTCGAGAATCACAACGCGTCCCTGCAGGTCGGGCACGGACACGTAATCTCCCTGCACGGCGGCGGAAGTCGGCATCCCCAGGCCCGTCACCACTTCGTCGATGAATTTGCCCTCAAGGTCGTAATGCAGGAGGCGGCCCTTGGGCGTGTGATTTCGGTCGCAAATCAACAGCCGCGGCGGATCGTAGCGAGTGTCGAGGGTCATGCCGTGGGCCGTGTTGAATTGGCGGAGATCGTTTCCTTTCTCGCCAAAGTGCTTCAGGTACTTGCCGGTCTTGTCAAACTTGAAGACGTGATTGCTGGCGTAACCGTCGGAGAGAAAAATGTCGCCATTGGGCGCCACCGTAATCGCCGTGGGACTGAACTTTGCCAGCGCCAAGCCGGATGATTCCGGGAACGGCAGCCGCAACATGATCTCGCCCGTGTGAGCATTGAACTTCAGTCCTTCCGCCTTGGTGTTGCGCGCGGCGTAAATGAACTCGGCGCTGCCTTCCTCGCGGATTTCCAGATCATGGCAGGCAACGAAGTCTTCCCCCAGATACTCTTTGATCACCTTGCCGTCGGGCGAGAATACGACAATGCCTTTGTTCGCGCTGACGAAAACATTGCCCCCCTTGTCGATCACAACACCGCCGTGCGTTGGACCCAAAGCCGAAACGCCGTCCGGGCGAAGCCCCCACCCCGGCACCGTATCAAACGTCATCATTCCGCCACCCATGCGCACCGGCGCGGCAGAATCGGCGGCCCTGAGGGGCGCGTTTAGAAGCAAGACGACCGAGACGGCAATCAATCGCAAAACATTTTTCATGATGTCAATTCCTAGTTGCGGGTTAGTTAATGTGGCGACGGCGCCGCCTGCTGGCGGAATATACTCGGAGCTTTATCACAGATCGACGGAAGTTCACGAGGGATAAGGAACGTCCTGTTCGAGGATGACGTGTCTCACGATCCAACGCAACAGTTCTGGCTCCTGATCGAGTCCAGGTGTCTTGTAACGGGCGTTGTTCATGCAAACCTGCGCGCTCACCACGACGTACCGGTCTTCGCGTGGCGTGAGGCTGAGGATGTAAACTCCGTAATCAGTCCAATTTCGAAAGAGATAACACGTGAGGTCGGCAACGCGTATCTGCCAACGCGTGTCCGAACCGAAATCCGGAATGCCCTTTTGGAGTCTGGCAAACTCTGCTGCCGTAAAGCTGTCGGTGTAGTCGATTGGCACGAAGGGCCCCATGAAGTCGCCAAGTCGCTCATCGGTCATATGGAAGCGAAGGTTCTATTGTATTGGTCCGAAGCGTGACGAACGATCGAGTCATCCGGCATCCCGAAACAGCTTAGGCGGTTCGCCCTCCGAAGTAACCGCGTGGAGACAGAGAAAGCGCCTTTCGAGCGACTGCGCCAGTTTGATGTCGACCCTTGGCTTCCGATATACGCCCGCCCAACAAAGAACCGCATCGCGCGCAAGCGAGTATTTCCTGGGAGATGTGGCTTCAACGCCCAGATAGCGGTGGTTCGACAGAGTTAGCTCAGTTGTGGCGAGTCCAAACCATTCGAGCGTCTCGATGTCCTTCTTGTACTTCGGACTCGCACGAGGCAAGTACTTCAGCTCAAGTACACCAATGATCTGTCTCGTGTGGCAAATGACCACGTCGGGTGATCGCGACTTTCCAACGCTGTCCTTAAAGCATGGTTCGACGAAGATTCGGCGACTAACACCCTGATCCGAGAACTTCGAAAGCAAGCGATGACAGAAATGAACCTGCAAACCGCGCTCAGAGTTGATGAGCTGCTCGGAATAGACCTTATCGATCGTTTCCTTCCACGCTTCAACGATTTGTTTTTTGAGCAGCGATCGACTCGCCATCGGTAACCTCTGACTTCAAAGCGTTTCCTGAGATCCTTCAAAATACTACCCCGGGCCTCCCACTTTAACGTAGTTTCCAGCACTCCCGGACTTGCTCCGGCGAGGAAACGCGATTGGCCTGGTCCAGGATCGTTTCGAGAACATCACCGTCGTGGAGCGATTCAATCTCATCCATCAGACGGAGACCCGCATCGCCAAACCGGGACTCTAGCACGGCGCGAATGCCGCGCTTCAAGCCTTTCTTCCACCCCTCCTCGTGGCCTTTTTCTTTCGCCAGTCGTTCAATGCTAGTGACATAGGGCATGTGCTTCTCCTCTTGAATTCTGGTTAGCTCGTCGTGGAATTGGGCTGCCAAAGGAGGCGGCAGCGTCATCAGCCAGTCGATCAAGCGAAACAATTTGCGGACTTCGTCGGCAATCAGGCCTCGCTCGAACAGGCCTCGCACCAACTGCAGCTTCCAGGCATAGCGCGACACGTCGTCGCGCCGGGTCTCCAACGCCTTCAGGTGGGCCAACACAAACCTTGCGAACGGATTGTCGCTTTGCTCCAACACATCGCTCTGGCCGGCATAGTCGACCAGCTTCACGATCGGGAACCCAAAATCCGTCGAGCAGCCCCATAACTCCCGGTGAAAAGCGCGGGGTCGCCAACCTGGGTTTTCGTCCGCCAGCACGGCCACACTCACCACCGGTTTATCATAGCGTTCCACCAGCCTGCAATTATAGACGAACATCCGCCGGGCAAACTCCGATTCCTCCTGCACTTGCACTTCGAGGTGGATCGCAACCATTCCTCTTGGCCATCGATCCGCCAGACTTGGACCAGCTTGTCGACGAAGCGGCGGCCCTGCTCGGCATCGGGCGTGACTTTCTGCAGCTCCTTGTCCAGCGTGACATAGGGCCGGAGCCAGTCGATCTCGCGATGCATCGCCGGGAAGCAGAACGCGACAAACGCCTCGAAGTACAGATCGAGGGCTTCCTTCCAAGGACTGTCGTAATCGTCCAACAGGTGAGAACTCCTGGTTTTGCTCGATGGGTATGAGCCGCGTCAACGCGACGAGGGCTCCGCTTGCTGGGACGGAATATACACGAAGCCCAGCCCGAGGGGCGCGGCCTGAAGCAAGACGATCGCGGCAACAAAGCGCACGGCGTTTTTCATAGAAAGCGTTCCTGTTGTGGGGTTGCGTCGATGGTTGTGAGTTGCGCAGACGGCGGCTGAATCGGCAGCCGGCTATGATACCAAGCCAACGTGTCGCTGGGACAAAAACGATTCTAACTGCGGTCAGATCAGAATTGCCTGAACCGTGAGCTAAGGCCTTGTATCGCCCCACGCGGGGCATCACAGTCCGCACAGTCCGGCAATCGCTTCCACTTGGACCCTGCGGCGCGGTAATATAGTGCCACGTTGCCCCAAGGTACAGGCGTTGTCGCGCCACCCGCCATTAGATTCCTGCCTGAGAGGACCATGCCCGATGATCGCGTTTTCCCGCTCGCTGCTGTGCTTGCCGTTAATTTTCTCATCGCCGCTGATGGCCGAAGAATGGACCCGGTTCCGCGGTCCCAACGGCACGGGCATCAGCGAAGCCACGACTATTCCCACCTCGTTCACCGAGTCGGACTATAACTGGAAAGTCACGCTGCCCGGCGGCGGTCATTCGGCCCCCGTGATGTGGAAAGACAAGATCTTTTTGACGAGTGCCGAAGATGAAACGGCGGAACGCTACGCCCTCTGTCTAGGCACGCAAGATGGGCGCATTCTGTGGAAGAAGAGCTACAAGTCGTCACGGCATGCGAGGCACAACCTGAACAGCTTTGCCTCGGCCACGCCCACGGTCGACGAGGCCCACGTGTATTTCGTTTGGTCCACGCCGGAAGAATACACGCTGCTGGCCTTGGATCATTCTGGCAATGAAGTGTGGAAGCGCGACCTGGGGCCCTTTGTTAGCCAACACAGTTGCGGCACGTCCCCCATTCTGTTCGAAGACCTGATCATCCTGGGCAACGAGCAGGATGGAGACTCGCAGGCCACGAAAGACAAGAAGCCCGCCGGTGGCAAGAGTTTTCTGATAGCCGTCGATCGCAAGACCGGCTCCACGCGCTGGACCGTGGATCGCAAGAGCGATGTGGTCGCGTACAGCACGCCGTGCATCTATCAGCCGGAAGGTGGCGCGCCGCAGGTGATCTTCAACGCCAGCGCTCACGGGATCACCAGCCTCGATCCCCGGACCGGCAAGCAGAATTGGGAAGTGACCGGCCTGTTCGACAAGCGCAGTTGCAGCTCGCCCATTCTGGCCGACGGCCTGCTGATTGGCTCCTGCGGCTCCGGCGGCGGCGGCAATTACGTGGTGGCCGTTCACCCCGGCGGCACGGGCAAGCCCAACGCCGGCCAATTGGCTTATCGCATCGATAAAGCGGCGCCCTACGTGCCCACGCCCATCGCCAAAAACGGTTTGCTCTTTCTGTGGGCCGATGGCGGGGTTGTCTCCGGCTTGCGCGCGGCCACGGGAGAAACCTTGTGGACCAACCGCGTGGGCGGCAGCTACTTTGGCTCGCCCATCTGCGTGCAGGATCGCATCTACAACATCGCCGCCGATGGCACGCTCGTCGTCGTGGCCGCCGGCGAGCAGTTCAACCTGCTGGCCAAGAACTCGCTGGGCGAGTTCAGCCACAGCACGCCCGCCGTGGCCAACGGGCGGATGTACCTGCGCACGTTCTCCCACCTCATTTCCGTGGGCGGCAAGCAAGGCGCTGAGTGATCGGGAAGGCGACTAAAGATCAGGTGCTGCTCTCGGTGGACCCCACCCGCCTTGCGCGGATGGTGGACAAGATTGGAGGGCTAGAGCGTCCGCTCACTAAGGATTCGACCCCATCCGGCTTGTCCGGATTGGTGAAGCAGATTGGCGGGCTACGCGTGCGCGCATCGCTCTAGCTGCCAATCTCCTTCACCCACGAGCAAACTCGTGGGGGTCGGGAAGCCACGATCGCGTGTCTAGCCGTTCAATCTGCTTCACCATCGGGCGAGCCCGATGGGGTCGTCCTGCCAGCAGCGCCTCTTCAACTACAACGGCGACACCGTTTCGTCGGCTTGCAGATCGGAGAGGGCGTCGCGGCCGAGGGCGGCAAAGAACAGATCGCGGGCATCGTGACCTCGCAGCGTGTTAACGGCGCCGTTGCGAAATACGGTCGAAGCGTTCAGCCGCGGCATGGCCGTCCCAGAACTGAGGCGTGAGACTCGCGTGGCGTAGCTTT